>QHXG01000620.1 GCA_003222845.1 Acidobacteriota bacterium
CCAACGCGTGAATTTGGGTTTCATGGACCATCGCACGTTTCGCCGCGAGGATTACGAACACGATCCCGATACGTTGGTGGTGGAGCGAGCCGGACGAGACTTGTACTTGGTTGCGCCGCAAGAGGACTAGCAGGTTGCGAAACTTCAAAGCGAAACGAAGACCAGGTTCCGATTTGCGGCGAGCATCAAAAAGACAGGCCGAGCTATCGAAGCGATAGCAGGAAGAGTCGAGGCTGCGGTTCCCGGAGTCCCGTAGGGACAAGATGTTTATAGCAACCAGCATCTCATCCCCCAACGTCTCGAGCCCATCCCATGGGCGACAGAAACATGGCGCTCCTAACGGAGATGAAGGTCGAGCTTGCCTTCGCGGCTGGTATGTCCATGAGTTTTGATCGTTCCGTTCAACATGATTTCATCTTAACTTATGCGACTCTCGACAGCCAGCCTCAGATTTGACCTCACAATCAGAGGAGCAAAGTAGGGGTCAAACTTTTGTTTCTCGCGCATCTTGCTTCGGGCTGCATCGCAACCTCGGCTCACAGCGGATTGATGTTTGATGAATTCGTCCTTCGTCAGAGCCTCGATGACGACAGCATGCCCTACAAGCGAATGACTGGCATCTTGGTTTACGCCCGCGCTTGTCGTCCTCGTTTGGTCGCGCTGGGTTCTGCCGATAGTTTTGTTAACGGGATTCGCAATGTGACTTCACTCTTTTCTTTTCTGGTTCGAAGCGAAAGTAAACAGTCCGTCTAATTCTTGCTTGTAAATTGCAGGCTGCGCAAACATTCTCAATGGAGGCCGCAATGAACGACTCAGATCAGCATTTCTCTTCTCTGATGAAAGACATAGGTCTGAAGGGTAGTGCCCTAATTTGGGCACTACCGTCTGAAGATTCTTGTTGATGCGCACCTCAAGCGGGTATAGGATTCGATTTCTCAATCCGTTTCCTTTTGCCTGAACTCAAATTCCCGATCTTGAGCAGGCATCAAGAAGATTCTGAGTGATGAACTGAACAACTGGCGTGGCCTTTTACAGCCAAAAGTCTTTCTTGTCCTCCTTGCCCCGTTCCAATCAGTTTAATGGAGGTGCGCACATATGATTTTCTTTAGAAGACTGGAAATAGGGTTTGGGATTGCCACTCTCGTTCTGGCTTTAGTCGTAAGCGTAAGCATCAGGTGGAACCGCAAGTTGCACCAACTACCCGAAGGAAATAGAGCTCACCTTCTCGCGACCAGTTGCCGATTTTCAAGCGGAGATATATGGAGCGAAAAAAGTCACCGCCAGCAACGGCCAGACGCTGACGTTTAGTCCTGAGCTCCAACCCGAAGGCAGAAATGCGCCCGGCCGACCGGATATGAGTTTGTTAAGAAAACTGGAAATAGGGTTCGGTGCAGCGACGGCCGTGTTGGCAGGAGGCGTCACGATAGTAGCCCTGCGAATGCATTACGAGATAACAGTTCGATTGCAGGAAGAGTTTCCGCTGCTGGAGGATCTCTTATTGGGAACAGTGAGATTTATGTTGCCAGGCTTATTGGTGGCGCTCGGATCATATATCCACGCGGCGAAGGACTCTGCGGGAGTGGGCCGTGCAGTTCTCATTCTAGGCACAGTCGTTCTCTCGGTGATGTTTGTTGTCAACGTATTTCTCAGTTTGGCTTTTCGGCAAGCTGATTTATTGTTTTGGTTGAACGTCTTGCTGCCGCTCCTTGCGATCGCGACCTCGGTCATATCTCTTCTGGTTCGAAGCGAACGATGACGGTTGTTAATTTTCTGGCTCGTTGACTTACTAACTGTGAAATAAACTTTCTCATGGAGGCCCCAAATGAAGAACTCACTTCTGAACACCGCGCAGATCATTTCCTGTATTCTAACCTTGTCTCTATTCTTCTCGGCAGCAAACGCCCAGACGTCTTGCGATACGTGGGACTACGGATTTACCGCCGGCCCGGCTATTCCAGGAACGATCGAAGCCAGGTTGGATACATTTTGCAATAGTAGCCCGCAAGACATAGTGGTCATAAATTCTCAGGGCCTGGTCGTAACCGTTCATAACGTTTACAGCAGGGGAGAAGCAGGCGGGACGGCTGCGTGCACCAACTATCCAAAGCAGATCGTGATCACCTTCTCCCAACCAGTTGCCGATTTTTTCGCGGGAGTATGGGGCGCCAGGAAGGTCACGGCCAGCACCGGTCAGACCTTGACCTTTAATCCGGAACTTCAACCTGAAGGCAGCGAGCACCCGGGCATGCCGATCGGTGGAGGAACGATTTATTTCTCAGGCGGCGGCATTACCAGCGTTACCATCTCTGATCCTGTCGAATACACGATCGACGGGACTATTCCCGGAGCTTGGGATATGTGGTTCATAAATCCTCGCTTCAATTCTGAGGCGAAAGATAGTTCGTGTAATTGCGCCCGGCCCGCGATCGCAACTCCGATGTCGCGCCCCGCTCTCGGTCATGGGTGGT
>QHXG01000621.1 GCA_003222845.1 Acidobacteriota bacterium
TCAAAGCTGAAAACAATCGCAGCATTGCTATCAACCAAACGGGCGATAGATTAAAAGAGATTTCTCGCTAGGATATCACGGCGAGTGGTCGGTAACACCCTCTCCCTTTGGGTGAGGGCAGGGTGAGGGTGTAGCTGAAGAACAATACGGGAACATCCATCTTCTTCTGTTTTGGTTATTCTTGTTAACGCGCTACGCGTCGTCCAATCATTTCACTGAATTCAATCAATCCTGGCATGGCATAGAAGACCGCCAACGAACTCGACAGGGCGCCAGCCACAAATCGCGAAAGGTGAGTGTTTTCCCAGATCGAGAAATACCCAAGCGTGAGTGGATTACCAAGGGAACGGCAGTCAGGACAGGCATCAATGAACGAGTATCACATCCCACGCCCAACGTCCAACGTGGGAATGCTTGGCGTCGTCAACCTTCGCGCGATAGCGAAACTGATTGCCATATTGATCAGTGCGTCTCGATAATTTGTAATCCAGCGAGATCGAGTCAACTCCTAACTCAGGCAAGGTGTGTAATTCCCAAGGTTCAGAGATGCCGTTGTGGTTGGTATCTTGCCATAAACGCAGCGACGAGAAGATCGCATCGTTCTTGTCAATGATGCCATCGCCATTGCCGCCGCCATTCTCAGGTTTGTCGTATTCCGCCAAAGCAAGGAATCCATTTCTGCCAACTCCCGGCGGAGGCTTCGGCTGTGGCGTTAAATCGCCGAACAACTCCGTGCCATTATCTATGACGCCATTGCCATTGCGGTCCAAGACCAGCCACGACTCGTCAGAGCCGGCAGCAGTCCACGCAATGCGTTCCGCCGTACCGTCGTTGTCCAGATCGAAATTCACGCCGCCCACAGCATCCGTCAATGAGAATCCATTGCCCAAAGGGTCGATGAGAATGGGCGTATGATACATGCAATAACAGTTCTCAGGATCCCAATAGTAGTTGAAATCGTTGTTGCCGGTGTTGCGGTCGAGGCATTCCTTTTTGGTTCCCGGAGCGCAGCCATCGTCAGGTGTCGGCGTTGGTGTGGGAGCGGGTTGATAAGCTGGCACTTTCTGAACAACACTACTTTCGCACGGCGTCACCGAGAGTGGCTGATTGCCGCAGTTATCATTTGGACAATTATCTAGGGCATTATTCATGACGCTGTTTCCCGCGGTTTGGGGTTTTGGCGCATCACCAAGGCCCATACCATGCCCAGTTTCGTGCTGCCAATTCTTCTGAAACACCGTGTCGTATCCAGGTTTGGTCGGATCCAAGTATGGATCAGTTGAACTTGAGTTCACCGTCGTAACTGAATTGAAGGTAATGGTCATTGTCTCTATGAAGCCGTCTGGGCCCGCTGAGAACGTCGACCACGCGATTTCATCAGGGTTACCCCGCGTCCCATAACTAACCAGAATGCTGGCGTCAGCGTAAGAATTATTATCCTGAAAATGAACTCCCGTGCCGTTTTGGACGTTCGCCGAGTTCCAGGAGGCCATCCCGGCCTTGCTTTGATCAACCTGGGTTTGACTAAGGGAGGTATCATACATGACGAACACATTCGCACCTGGTTTGAAAATGATTTGCCCCGTGTTGACGGGCGGCGGAGTGCCCTGGCAAGGTGACGATTGCGCGTGAGCCATCCGAGTTCCGACGCATGACAAAAACAGGAGTAGTGNNNNGACCAGGACGCGTGCTGACTTGATCTTGAAGTTCGCGATTGTAAGATGAGAAGAAGTTTGGTGAATTCGCATGGGATACCTCCCAAAGCGCTAGCTTAGCTAATTAAGCGCATGGGGGTTCCTCAAGACAAGACCGATCTCTGCGAGAAGGGACTTCAAGTCCTTGCTGCCGCCGTTATCAAAGGGAAAATGTTGATCAGAGACCTGTGTAACTTGATTGCCTTCTACCTTGAAGGTGCTCTCGGCGAGACTAGTGCTTAAGGACTTATAAGCGCCCGTTGTTGGTATGAATTTCAGGAACAATAAGTATCGCCCTCCGGTAACTAGTGGCTTTTCCGATGAGTCGATCGCGTTGACCACGTGACCAAGCAGTTTTATCTTTCCGCCAACTCGAACCACGGTTATCGTGGTGTTCGGTTGTACAGGTTGGGCGGGATTGTCCTTCAAAACAGTTTCAGCGGAAAGACTGTGTTCGCTGAAAGTAAAGGTGCCGTCTTCTATCAAATTCGAAGACCTATCCCGCACAGTACCGATGACGATTAAATCTGCGTCATATGAGAGCTTTCCCAGATACTGCTCCATATCGAACGACGCTGGGAGTCTCACATTTCCTATAAATCTTCCAATTTGAATGTCTCCCCTCTCAAGCACGAGTTGATGTAGCGTTCTCCCCTGGGTGGCATCTTTGTAACTGGAGAAGAGCCGGCTGTGTTGCTTCTGCCTATCATTCATGACACCTTCTTGGACTGGTGTCGCATCTTGAGCACTTAATAATGATTGCCCCTGTTGCGTTGGGCTCGGAGGCGTCCCGACTCTGCCGCCAACAATTCTGCCAATACCCAGCAAGCTTGCTCCCGCCAAAAGCAAACCAATCAGAACCTTTAACTTCATCGTAATTGCCTCCGTCTTAGATCACGTATTATAACAGCGATAATGCAAATAAGGTGGCGTTTACATCGCCTGAATCTTACAAAAATATTCTAAAACCTAACCAACCGTGTCCGGCTTCGATGTCCACGGTGTCAAGAAAAGCGAATGTGTTTCGATTCACTTGGCATCACCAGCGAATGCGTGCGCTTGCCAACGACATTCGCTTTTAAGCCCTTCACGTAACTTGAAATTCAACGTATCGGGCAGCTTCGATTCCCCTTCTTTGCTTCGTCAATCACGTCTCTTACCAGATCGATGCGCACCTAGACAATCGAAAATCATTTCAACTCTACATCGACTGCCGAAAAACGCGACTTGCCAACATTCTTGATCGTGTGAGTCACGGCGCCGGCGCGCCAACGCAGATCGCCGAGCGGAAGGTCCAATCTATCCGGGCTGTTTTTTCCCTGAGTGGTTACCTCGATTTGGCCCGGCGTGAGCGCGATTGCGAGACCCGACAGAACGTGCGTATGCATTGAGGTTGATTGACCCGGCTCGAGCGTCACCTCGAAGGCGCGCACGCGTTCGTTTTCGAAAACCGGCGTACTGACGATCGGTTCCTTTGGTATCGACGGCGCTGGCGCTCCGGCATTCGGTTTAAGGAGTTCAATCGTGAAATTATGAAACGGCGTAGTCCCCACATTCATCGCGCGATGAACATAGGTCGCCTTGCCAAACCTAACTTCGCCGAACTTCCACAGGCTCTCGCCCGGCGCCGCTCCTAAAGTCTCGATGCGGAGTCTCGCCTCGCCTAACACCACGACGACATTGTCGTTGCGGTGAATATGCCGAAGCGTCGTGTCACCGGCGGGCACTGTTACGTCCCAGACCCGCACGAATTCATTTTCAAATTTCGGGTAATGGTGCGCCTCGCCTTTGATTTCAACCGGCGACTGGGGTGAGTTGGATTGCGACCACGTGCCGGTTGGAACAAGGGCAAGAGCCAGCAAGAGGATCAACAGGTATAAGTACTTCATCCGGACCTCCTTAGACAATCAAAGAATCCTGTTCCGTCCGCCAATCGCGGGGGAGCACCTTGCCCTTGAGGGCGGCGCCGCATCTGCTTTCGTCGCGCGTCGGCGGGTTAATGCTAGCGGAAGTTCTCGACCAGCATAATATCGAAATTGCGATAGTCGTCGATACTGTAAATGAGCGAGCGGCCATCAGGGGAAATGTTGAGGCCGGGGTTTGAACCCGGGTCGTGTTCGAGCGGGGCGATCACTTTCGATTGCCTGGTACCGAAGTCGAAGAACTTAATAGCAACAGGAGTCGCGGGCTTGGCCAGGGTGTCGGAGCGATGGAGGTAGTAGATACCTGCCGCGGTTACGATCCAGTCGCCGAACGAATCCAATTGCGGTAGATCGAGAATTCTGGTTTCCGCACCTCCAACCAACGGGAGCTGGAATAAGCCGAGAGTCATGAACCCATTTTTGTTGTAGAAAACTGATTGTCCGTCGACAGCCTCCACCGCTTCATAACCTCCGTTCGTGGTCACTTGCACCGGGGCCCCGCCCTCAGCCGGCATTTTCCAAATCTGCCAGGCGCCGCTGCGGTTAGAACCGAAATAGATCCAGCGCCCATCATGTGACCAACTGGGCGCCAGACTGTCGTGCGGCTCAGTTATCAGCCGATGGGTGGGACCGCCGTTGGCGCTGACCAAGTAAATCTGCGCGTGGCCTTCTGGACGCGAATCGAAAGCGAGTTGCCGGCCATCCGGAGACCAGCGGGCGTTGCCGGTAATCGGGCCGCCAAAGTACGTCAGTTGCGCCTGGTTGCTGCCCTCGCTATCACAGATCCAAAGTTCTCGACTGCCGGATCGATTGGACTCGAAAACGATCTTCTGTCCGTCAGGCGAGAGGCGTGGGTTCTCGTCCCGGCGCGTGGAAGCGACTAGCTTGACTCGCAAGGCGGGGTCGCCGGCCGCCGCGTGCGCAGGTATGCGCCAGATGTTCGTGTCAATTGACTGCTGAGAGTAGGCCAGCCGCCCGCCTGAACGTGCGATGGATGGTTCATGTGCGTCCAGGCCGATGCCGTCCACGCGCACTGGCGTGCCACCGTTCGGCGGTATGCGCCACAGGTTGTAACTGCCCGCACGGTTGGAAGCGAAAATGAGTTCCCGGCCGTCCGGGGTCCAGACTACAGTATCCATCCGACGATTATCGAAAGTGATCTGCCGGGGTTCACCGCCGGCTGCAGGCACCACGAAGAGTTCCGCTGTGTCGTCAGCGTAGCGAATGAAAGCTACCATTTGTCCGTCCGGTGAGAAGGCGGGATCAATATCACCGACCGTGGCCGGAGGTGGCGTCGTCAGCCGGCGCACATCAAGACTCTCAAGCGTGGTAAGAAGGCCCTTGCTCGGAACTGCGTCCGCTGAACACCAGATATTTACCATCAGCCGACCAGTCCAGCTTGTTGCAATCTGTCGCGTATAGTTGTCGCTCAGGACCTCCCAAGGCAGGAATCACATAGATGCCGCTCTTGCCCGCCTCGAGAGAGCCGCGGGCAAACGCTATGTAACGCCCATCAGGCGACCATGTCGGGCTGCCCTCGCGCCCCGGCTCCTTGGTCAAACGCACAGGTGTGCCGGCGTCGACCTGCTGAACGTAAATATTGATCCTATCTTTCGTGCCTCCCTTCCACGCGTAGGCTACGAGTCTCCCGTCCGGTGAAAGCGCGGGATCAAGCTCATCATCAGGAAAACTGGTCAGGGGAACAGTGCGCATCGGTGAAGGAGCCGCAGGGAGCACTGCTCGCGCGCCGGCCCAGCGACGCTGCAAAAGCACTGCGCCACCAAGTGCGAGAGTAGGTTACCGCCGACAGAATCATCATAGTCGATGAAGGCCGGCTGAACTTTCGCGGCTTTGGCAATTCTGCGCGCGTCGCGACGGCCTTGTTCGGCACGGCCACGCCGGCTGGGTTTGAGTCATGTTCCTCTTCAATGACGATGTGTGCCTGTAACCGTTCGGCCACAACCAATTCCAAATCCTCATCGCGCAACTCGGTGACGTTACCGACGAACCGATAACCGCGACGCGGCACGGTCTTGATGTACTTCTCACCGCTGCGGCCTTCACCAAGCGCTTCCCTTAGCTTGTAAATGTTGTGAGAGAGATTGGCTTCTTCGACGATGGTGTCGGGCCAGACGCGCTTCATCAGTTCTTCTTTAGTCAGCACGTGACCGCTGTTCTCGACAAGCACCAGGAGCATTTCGAAAGCCTTGGGTGTGAGCGGTACGACCTCGTCGCCGCGCAGCAGCAGGCGCTCGCCGGAATCCAACCGGTAAGGTCCGAATTCGAAAACATGATTGGATTGCTCAGTCATGTGAAAGCCCAACGCGTCGCAACAACTCGGCGAACCGAGGATCTGAGTGGAGGCCCTCGAGCTCTGGCTCAACCTTTATCCAGATTAGCTGGGGGTCACGGGACTCATAAGCTTTGGTCAGCCAGGCGAACGCTTCGTTTTTGTTCCCCAGACCTGCATGGACGAGAGCTACGTCAACCGGTGAAAAGTACCGTCGTTTCCAAAGGCCTTCAATTTCGGCGAGGATACTTTGCGCTTCACGGCGTCTTCCTGAAACGGCATAAACATATCCCAGTACTGACAGGATTGCCGGATTGCGTCCGAAAACTGAGAGGGCTTTTTGACATTCCGCAATAGCTTGATCGGGCTCTCCCATTTGCTCGTACATTTGTGCCAGCACAAAAGAGGTGGAGGTGGAAAGTGAGGATCCATCTCCTCGGTCTTGCGATATACACTGATGGCCTCGTTATAGTTGCCTTGGAAATAAAGTGCGGTGGCAACATCCGTGTTTATTATCAGCGAAAGCGGCGCGAGCTCTTGTGCGCGTCTCATTTCCAAAAGGGCCTTGTCTGGTTGCCCGGTCGCCTGATAGCCGTAAGCGTACAAATTGTGGGAGCCCCCATCATTCGGATCGAGCTCGATGGCTCGCTTCAGCTCTCGCTCCGCACCTGGCCAGTCCCATTCATACAACAGTTTTAGAGCGCCCAGCGCCTGATGCGAGGGCGCCAGGGTATTGTCGAGGGCAATGGCTTTCTCTGCCGCCGCCTTTGCTTTTAGCCAGGTCTGAGCGGGAGGGACGAATCCGATCGCGCCCTGAACATTGTAGGCGTTGGCGAGTCCCGTATAGGCGAGCGCATAATCAGGATCGATCGCGATTGCCTGATTGAAATAGTCAATTGATTTTCTTAAACCGTCCTCGTCAAACTTGTCCCAGAAGAAGCGGCCCTTGAGATAAAGATTATAAGCCTCAACATTTTGGGTATAACGTTTGGCAAGTCTTCGCTGCTCTTCGCCAGTCAATTGCGGCACTAATGCTCGGACCACACGCTGAGAGATGGAATCCTGAACCGAGAAAATGTCGGCAGAT
>QHXG01000622.1 GCA_003222845.1 Acidobacteriota bacterium
ATCACGGGATCGCGCGGTTTGGCGGATTGGTCATGCTCGATCTGGGACCGACTGCGCCCTTGCTTACGCGCGGGCTTCAGCCACCCACGAGCACACCGCGCGGTGAGTTCATGCTGCTTTACTACGCCGAGGACGCGAAATTGTACGTGCCGGTCGAGCGTCTGGATCTCGTGCAGCGTTACTCCAGTGCGGAAGGCCATCAGCCGACGCTCGATCGTCTCGGCGGTCTCGGCTGGCACAAGACGAAAGCAAAAGCCAAACGCGCTATGCGCGATATGGCAGACGAGCTTTTGCGGTTGTATGCCGAGCGCAAGTTGGTTGAGGGGCACGCGTTTCCTCAAGACGCACCCTGGCAACGCGAATTCGAGGAAGGATTCCAATACACGCTCACCCCCGATCAGGAAACCGCTATCGACGATGTGAAGGGCGACATGCAGACGCCGACACCAATGGATCGTCTGTTGTGTGGAGACGTTGGTTACGGCAAGACAGAAGTAGCGATGCGCGCCGCCTTCAAAGCCGTGATGGATGGGAAACAGGCAGCGGTCCTAACGCCGACGACCGTACTCGCATATCAACACTTCGACACTTTTCGTCAACGGTTCGCCCCCTTTCCGGTGAAGATTGAATTGCTCTCTCGGTTCCGTTCATCGAAGGAACAGAAGGACGTGGTGAAGCGCGTCGAGTCCGGCGAAGTCGACGTGGTCATCGGCACGCATCGGATGCTTTCGAAGGACGTCAGTTTTCGCGATCTCGGTCTGGTCGTCGTCGACGAAGAACAGCGTTTCGGCGTCGCTCATAAGGAGCGGCTGAAGCAGCTGAAGAAGCGCGTCGATGTGTTGACGCTTTCAGCGACGCCGATACCACGCACGCTCAACATGTCTTTGAGCGGATTGCGTGATATGTCTTTGATTGAAACACCACCCAGCGATCGCCTGGCGATTCAAACCCAGGTCGTGCAAGCGTCTGACGCCGTGATCAAGTCAGCCATCGAGCTTGAATTGTCGCGCCGCGGACAGGTCTTCTTCATTCACAATCGCGTCGAATCGATCGACACGATTGCGGCGTTGGTGAAACGTCTCGTGCCGCAGGCGCGGATGGCCGTCGGTCATGGCCAGATGAACGAAAAAGAGATGGAGCGCGTAATGCTGGATTTCATTGACTATAAGTATGATGTGTTGGTGGCGACCACGATTATCGAGAACGGTATAGACATCCCCCGCGCCAACACCATCATCATAAACCGCGCCGACAATTACGGTCTTTCTCAACTATATCAATTGCGCGGGCGCGTCGGCCGCTCCAATCGACGCGCTTATGCATATCTGCTGATTCCGGCGGAACAGGAACTGTCACCAATCGCGAGACGACGTTTAGCAGCCATCAGAGAGTTTTCTGATTTGGGCGCCGGCTTTCGCATCGCCGCGCTCGATCTGGAATTGCGGGGCGCGGGTAACCTGCTCGGCGGCGAGCAGTCGGGCCATATGGACGCCCTCGGTTTCGATCTCTACACGCAGGTGCTCGAGCGCACCGTGGCCGAATTGCGCGGCGAGCAGGTCGAAGATGAGCCAACCGTTTCGATCAATCTCGGTGTCGACGTGGCAATTCCGGAAAGCTATATCGCCGACATGGGCCAGCGGCTGCGGACTTATAAAAGGGTTTCTTCGGCGCGCGATGAAGAGGCGCTCGCGGCCATTCGAGCCGAGACTGAAGATCGTTACGGGCGGATTCCTGAGCCGGTAGAAAATCTGTTCGATTATGCGCGTCTGCGCCAGACAGCGGAGACTGTAGGCATCGTTTCGATAGATCGAACAAGGGAAGGAATCGCCATCAAGCTGGCCGAAAAAGCGCGGGTAGCGCCGGAAAAGCTCATGGAATTGATTAAGGCCCGAGAAGGCGCAAGTTTCACGCCCAGTGGGGTTTTGCGGCTGGAGTTAAGTGAAGAGGAAAAGGATCACGTGCTGAAAGTTGCTCGCCGCGTGTTGCTGCAAGTCAGGGCAGACGGTTAGAATTGCGGCGTACAAACCAGCACCGTAGGTGCGGAATATTTATAGACCACGAAGTGGATGTTGCTCATTAGCTCCTTTAGGAGCGAAACTTACGCTCCTAAAGGAGCTTAATTATCGAGGTGGGCTGCGAGGGCTATAAACATTTCGCTCCTCCGGAGCTTTGTTAAGGAGTAAGTACCAGTGAAATCAAAAATCATTATCGCTGCGCTGTTCGTAATCGGCGCCTTTGTTCTTTCTCCGCCTCTGGCTAACGCCCAGGAAGGTGAGCCCGTCGTCGTCGACGAAGTAATTGCGCAGGTGAACGACGGTGTGGTCACGCTCTCGCAATTAAAGCGTGAACTGAAAGAGCGCGTCGAGACGCTGAAGCAAAACGGTATGACCGAGTCGCAGGCGACCGCTGAGGTGGAGAAGCATCGCGCCGAGATGATTGCCCTGCTAATCAATGAGCAGTTATTGGTTCAGAAAGGCAAAGAACTCGACTTAACCCAGAAGATCGAAGACGAAGTCAACAAGCGCATGCTGCAAATCGCCAAAGAGCAAAACCTGAACATTCAACAGCTTGAGGCGGCGATGCAGGCACAGAACATAGTTCCCGCCGAAATTCGGCAAACCATGCGCACTGAGACCATGAAACAGGCCGTGCTCGAGGGGGAAGTCGATTCGAAACTTTTCTATGGCTTGAACCTCGACGAGCTTCACAAATACTTCGACGCTCATCGCGATAAGTTTGTCACCCCCGAGTCCGTGGAACTCTCGGAGATATTCTTGAGCCTCGCCGGGAAACCAGAGGCGAGCGTGAAGACGCAGGCGACGCAACTGGTCGATCAGTTACGCAAGGGCGCCGATTTCGCCACACTGGCCAAAGCTTATTCAGAACGCGGCAAGGAAAATGGGGGCAAAGTAG
>QHXG01000613.1 GCA_003222845.1 Acidobacteriota bacterium
CGAACCCGAGGTGGAGGTTAAGCCTGCCCGGCCTTCGCCGCCACCCGATCTGTACCGAGCTACATTTTATGACTACACCAATAACCGAACGATCCTCGTTGATGGCAGTCTTGCTCAGCCTAAGCGCGTCAAAGTTTCGGAATCCGGTTTTCAACCGCTCCCGAGCAACGAAGAATTTGAAGCAGCCGTGAAGATCCTCGAGAAGGACGAGACTTTCGGTAAGGCCATCCTCGAACGACAGCTCCAACCGTCGCCGGCGATGCCACCAATTATTGAGATCGAGTCGCCTGACGGCCGCAGTGAGCGAACTATCTCGGTTGGGTTGCTACCGCTCGAACCCGGAGCGCGGCATGAGATTGTGGGGGTTAATCTGGTTCGGCAATCGGTGGTGCGCTTTGAAGAACGCGCACCGCAGGGAGCGGTGGCTCATAACCCGATCTGCGGTATTCCTTACGTCCAGCAGGCTACCGCAAACAAAGGCGACGCGGGACAGGTCTGGATCACGGTCAAGCAGGGTAACACTGTTCTATGGAAGTTTCTGGCAGTCAGACCCGCTGCTTCTTCGGGCACGCGCTCTTCGGGAGTCGAGTTGCGCTACGTGGATTATCGCGGCAAGCGCGTGCTCTATCGCGCGCATGTGCCGATTCTCAACGTTCATTACGACAACAATGCCTGTGGGCCTTACCGCGACTGGCAGTGGCAGGAAGGAATGATTCAGGCAAACGGCGTCGATGTCGCGCCGGGATTCCGTCTTTGTAACGCGCCGGCCACGACGATTCTCGACACCGGCTCGGATGCGGGAAACTTTCTGGGTGTAGGCATCTATGTCCAGGGACAGGAAGTCGTACTGGTAAGCGAGTTGGAAGCAGTTTGGTATCGCTATATCAGCGAATGGCGGCTGCACGCGAATGGCACCATTCGTCCGCGCTTTGGTTTCTCTGCCCGGACAAACTCGTGCGTCTGTAACGTTCATCATCATCATCCTTACTGGCGTTTCGATTTCGACATTCGCACCCCGGGAAACAACCGCGTCCGCGAATTCAACGATCCGCCGCTGATCGGTATCTCAAACTGGCACACCAAGACTTTCGAGATCAGACGCCCGCGCGATCCCGTGCGTAAACGCAAATGGAGAGTGGAGAACACAGTGTCCGGGGAAGGTTACGACATTATTCCGGGACCCGACGATGGAGTCGCCACGCTTTCACCGGATTGGCCCTATCCGCGCGGCGATGTCTGGTTTCTCCGTTATCACGCATCAGAGCTTGACGACGGCGTCAATTGTACAGGTGGATCAGGCTGCGTTACCGAGGCAAACCTCAACGGCTTTCTGAACGGCGAACCAATCAGCGATCACGACGTGGTCGTCTGGTACGCCGGCCACGTGACGCATGATGTCGGCGCCGAACCGCCGGGAGTCTTTGGCCATATCTGCGGGCCTGAGCTGAAGCCGGTTAATTGGTAGCCCGTTAGGTCGATATAAGCCAGGTTAGGGCGAACAGTGAGTAAAAACTTTCTCAATCTCTTTCGTAGGAGGCATTACGATGAGTCAGTCACCAGTAAACATCGTCTATCCGATTGACGGTGCTACTTACCCCATTATCGATCCGGCCTGTAAGGTAAGATCGGCTTACTTTACCGCCAGTTTCGGCACGACCTGTGCCGGCGGACCGGGCAATGTAAAGTGGGGCTTTGACAACGCTACGCTTGGCAGTGCGAAGTTCTACGATCAGTTCAGCGCCCAGTTCACCTGGAAGCTGCCGGCGGGAGCACACACCTTCTGGGTGGAATCTGCCTGCGGAAAAGCGAGTGTCAAATTCAATATAGCTTAAACGTGACTGTTTGCGCCCGATGATTCGCTAATGACGCTTCATGCAGCTTTTCAGCACGGAGCGAGTTTGGACACATCTGCTCCCCTGACCTTGACGCTGGTGAATTGGTGAAACACGACACTCGCAGCGCTGACCCGGCGGCAAGAGGAGGATCAAGTGACTACAGAGACTGCCAACCACAAAAAACCTCCAGTCATAAGCAAGTTGCAGCGAACACCTGAGGAATACATCAAAGAGCGAGTCCAGGAAAAGATCAATCGATACACGAAGAAAGCATCTGGGTACAAACACGCTTACAGAGTCATGGCCAGCGTGGCCGCCATCGGCGCTGCGGTTGTGCCTGTACTGGTTAATATTCCAAATCTGAACAAGATCTATCCAACGATTGTCAGCTTGGTCGTAGTGGTTGTCGTTGCTTTAGAAAGCGTGTTTCATTTTCGGGAGCACTGGCGTAATTATGATTTGATTAGTTCCGTTCTCCGCGAAGAAGAGATGCTGCACTCGACCAAGGCCGGGTACTATTCGCCAAAGGAGGTCGGAGGCGGCGACGATGAGATCTTCAGGATTTTCGTAAAACGAGTAGAGGACGCCATAGCCAACGAGCGCGCGGAAACGATTGTGATGCGTACTACGGCGTCCGCTTCCGAAGGCAAGCCGGATCAGAGATGAATGGTGTTGAGCGCAACCTTCCAAGCATGATTCGGAAAGAAGGCGTGAGGCTGAATGACCAAACTATCCTAGAGATTTCGTTTGGATGTTTTGAATAATTCTCAGTCTTGTTATTTCTCATCCAGTTTTCTTCCCGCGTTCAAACTATCGAAATTCAGAATCGCGTTGAGGACCAGGAAGTAGCTCCCCTTCGTTTGTCCGCGCCAAAACGGATTCGTCGAAAAAAGCACCACGTGGCCGTTGCCAAGCGGCGCATCGATCACTGCCGCGTGTTGAGCGATTTCGTCGCCGCCATCGAGCAGG
>QHXG01000178.1:0-2600 GCA_003222845.1 Acidobacteriota bacterium
GGGCTCTGATTGTACGCAGATCTTCTTGCAGCAGCGCATTGCTCGTGAAGCCGCGGCCGTAACCGCCGAGGAAAGGAATGAAAGCGAACGCGCTCGCCTTCTTCGATTTCAGTTCCGGCTCAACATCGGCGAAGGTAAGTTTGTTAGTACCGGTAATGCGGATGTCAGTCAACTTCAGTCGCCGGTTCAGCGTGACGTCATAGACAACTTTGACCGTGTGATCGTTAAGTTCAGCAGGGTTCAGATTTTGACAGGTCTCATTTGTGCCGTTATCCACAGTGCTCTTCGTTGGTGGCGTCACTGTGCACAGCGGCGTAACTTCGGAAAAGAAATAACCCTGCTCCTGAAGCTGATTGCGCACGCGGCGCGCGCCCTCTTCGAGCACCGAAACATCTATGTTTCCTTCGCGCTTGATGGGCAGCAATTGCAACTGCTTCTTCTCACTCAAGGTGTAGTTCTTGAACGTAACCTCAACCAAGGGTCCCACCTTCCCGCTTAACTCAATATTGATTTCGTTTTTCTCTGAATCAAATTGCACTTCAGGATCTTTGAGTTGTGGCGCCAAGCGGTTTTTGGCAATAAGCGCTTGTCGAATCCGATTTACATCCTCTCCGAGTACGTCGCGCGTGAATGGCGCGCCACTCTGAAGCTTCAGCGTAGGCTTAACGGCAGTTTCGTCGAAGCCGGTGATTTTTATGTCGAATATTCCGACGTGCGCTTGCTCACCCAGCGTGATGGAGTAGATTACGCGCCGCCGTGTGCCGGTTGAGTCGGTGGGATCAGGTTCTTCCGTGTGTTCGACCGTTGCCTTGTAATAACCTCGATCGCGCAAATAAACCTGAATTTCGTCGGCGTTGCGTTCAATTGCCTGCACCGAAAATCGGCGACCAGGCTCGAGTAGATTCAGACGCGCGCGGATTTCGTCTTTGGCAATTGGGGCAGTGGGCGGAATGATTGTTAGGCTCACTCCGGCGATGACAATCTGCCGCTGAAGAACGAAGCGAACCCGCACGGGAGCATTGCGGCCAGTCCCCGCTTCAGTGATTTCAACGCGCCCGGAAGCAACACGGCCCGAAGCGTAAAGGTCTTGCAGCGATTGGTGCGCTTTCACTGCCGAGTACTCGCCGCCCGCAACGATCTTCAAGAGGGATTGAAACTCAGCTTGGGCAGTTGGATCAGGTGGGGAGCCTTCGAAAGTCACTGCGACAGCAGCCACCGGGCGCCCTTCGTAATCGCCGACCTGAGCGAGGGTGCTGACATACGCGCAGAGCAAAATGCCCGCGATGACAAGAAGACGAGAAGGTATCACTCTGATATTGTCTGCCACCAGGATAATTATTGCTCGGGTTAAATTTTCGTCCTTAAAGGTTCTGTCAGAAAATCCCGGAGGGATGCGATGTTTATAGAAACTATTTTAGTCATTGAATCTGGGGGCCCATTTATGGGCGCAATGGAAATCGGTTCCACTCCTAAAGGAGTTTCCAACCATCGATCTGTTCTTTTGGTTCTATAAACATTTCACCGCTACGCGGTTTTTCTCGACGAGTCCTTCAGACGAAAATCCTTTCATATCCTAAACTTTCCGCTTAAAGCCGGTGCTTCGAGCGCAAACCTCAAAATCTCTTCCTGAATCTGATCTCAAAACTGTAATTATTATTCCGCGTGCTCAAGTTTCTGGTCGAACCCTGTTGATATTCGGCGATAAAGGACATCCGATTCGACAGCCGATACTCGACCGAGAGCAGCTGATTCGGATCGGACGCGACGTTGGTCGAATAAGTCACCGTCAGGTCTTTGGTGATTTGCCGCTTTCCCGTCAGACGCGCAGTCGGTGTCGAACTGTTCGGGGTAATTACCGGATTGATTGCCAGACTGAGGCCGAACAGTTTGTTTGTGGCGCGCGAAACTGGCGCGTTAATCAGAGCATCGGTCAACAAACTCGCCGCGGTGCCCAATCCAGACTGCGCCAGGACAGACGTGCTCGTATCGGTCGAACTCAAGGTCCCCGTCAAAATTAAGGACACCACGTCCGCTTGTGGCAGGGCCGGCTCTGAGCCGACGTTCGTCTGCGGATGCGACAGCGGGCCTTCGATCGATGCCGTCACGCGATAACCACGAATCACGGATTGTGCTTCAATGTTCAAAGTAGGATCGGCGCCGCGCCGCGCGGGGAAATAAACCAACCCCCGAGTAATCTCGTATGGATTGTTGCGAAAGTTCAGAGTGCCGCGCGTGGCGGTGATGCGGCCTTCGATGATCGGCTCCTTGACCGGGCCGTTGAGCTCCACCGACAGCGAAGCCACCACGTCGCCGAGATTGTTACGCATGATCAAGGCGTTGCGGCCTTCGACGCGCAGCTTGTCGAACACGGCAGTCTCGGCGAATTTGAACTCACCGCCCTCTTCGATCGAAGGCTGCGGGCGTTGATTGATCAGGTCGGCCAACTCGATGACTTTGGTGTATTCGGTCCGATGCACCTGAACGTTGCCGCGGATGAACTGGATTTTCGGATTGCCGCGCAGCTCAAGATCGGCAGTAACCGTCGAGCGAAAATCCTGAGGATAATCGAGCGTCACCTTGTCGCCGTGAACGTTGAAGAG
>QHXG01000178.1:2648-14752 GCA_003222845.1 Acidobacteriota bacterium
CAGTTACCTTCCCGCCGCCCAGCGTGCCTTCAAGTTTTTCGATTTGCGCCTGGCGCGCATTAAAGAGAACTACACCCTGCAAATTTGCCAGAGTGATTCGCTGATCGCCAAGGAGGACAGAAATCGAAGCGCCGCCTACCGACGCTCTTCCGGTCACGCGTTGATTTTCATAGGTGCCACCAACATTGATCGCCAGGTCGGCAAATCCGGAGGAGAAAATATCCGGCGAGACGCCGCTCAGGATGCGCAGATTCACTCGGCCTTTGACCTCCAGACTGTTATGGCCGGTCGGGGCCGTGGCCACGGCGCCCTGCAATGTCACGTCGGTGCCCGGGCCGGTGAATTGAGTAGCGTGAAAACTAATTTCGTTGGGCCTGAAGTCGATTACTAATGGCCCAGCTGCTGAGAGGGCAACATCCTGGGCCTTGACCGATAATTCGGTGAACGTGGCCGTGCCGGTCAAACCTCTCAGAGAAAAGGATTCTTCGCCCTGCTCGTTCTCGGACATCAGATTGCCGCTGAGTTTGAGCGTGCCGGTGGCTCGCCCACTGACAATCACGTCACTTTCCGGCAGCAGAATCTTGAAAACCTGCGTGAGGTCCGCGCTCGTGATTGTCGATTCAATGACGGTCGGAAGTTTTTCGTTCGAAAGATCGACGCGCGCCGTGACGACTTGCGCCTGAGCCCCCAGCAAACCGGTCGTGGTGAAAGTGACATTGAGCTGTCTGTTCTCAGTGCGGCCAATCAGCGTTACCGCGCCGGCGGAGTGGCCATCGATGGTCGCGTCGTTGCTCTCAGCGTCAAAGCTGATTTGATAAGTCGAAACGTCGGTGAATACTCCGGACGCCTTCAGAGTCTTAATCGACGCGATGCCGGCGAGCTTCGGCAAGTTTGGACGATTTGCAAACGCCTCCAGCCGATCTAATTGGACTCGGTCACCGCTCGCCGTCAGTTCGAAACCTTTTGTCTCCGTGTCGAACTTGCCGCTGCCGACCAAATGACCCGCGTTGAAATTTACGTCAACCTTGTCTACGTTGACGGTCGAGCCGCTGAAGGTCGCGTGAGCAAGCAGATTTTGCAGTGGCTCCCCGCCCAGACGTCCCTGGCCAAAGCGCAGGTCAGCAACGCCGCTCATCGATTTTGGGATGCCAGTGATTTTCAAAGTACCTGAAACATCGGCTTGCGTGTCGCCTAATTGATCGCGCCAGTCTTTCTTTGGCAGCGCCGCGATTAGATTCGCGGCGTTCATGCGATCGAGCGTCGCGTCTATGGATGTGTTGTTTTCGCCGGTGCGCGGAATGACCAGCGCGAATTGGGCGCCGCCGCCGGTGGTTTGCGTCAGGCGTCCCTGATCGATGCGCGTTTCAGCGGCCGTCGACGAGAGGTTCGCGGTCAACGATCCTAAGTCGCGTCCATTCATAATCAACGATCCCAGCTCGGCATGACCGCTGACGATCGGATCCTTCAGTGCGCCGTTCAGGGTACCGTTGAAAGCGACCTTCCCGCCGATTTCGATTCCGTAGGTTCTGAATTGCTCTTCGATTTCTGGAATGGCGCCTGAGGTGATCAGCAATCGCTGAAGTTCCGACGCATCGGTCGAAGCGACATCGACTCTGAGATTTGAAGTCGGTTGTTCGATCGAGAATTGGCCTGATGCGTTGACTGTCGTGGCGGTGGTTTGCAAGTTGGCGCGTTGGATCTGAAACTGACCATGATCGGCGGTGATAGCCAAGTCGCCAGAGACCGGCGTCAGATCGCTTCCCGCAGGCGCCGCTCCGGTCAGTTTCGCGTTGACGCTGCCAGTGGCCGTGTCGAGATCGGTTCCGGTGAATACCAACTCGGCTTTTCCAGTCGCTTTACTGTCAATCGGAACCACGCGGCCGGATAAAATGGTGATCAAGCCGCCCAGATCGAAGTTATTAAAGTCGGCGCCGACGTGCGACGCCCCCTTCTTTGTCAAAGCAATCGTCGCGTTGCCGGTCGCACGGCCTTCGAGCGCTTCAGCAACGAAATTATTCACTTGAATTTGATCGCCGCTCGCGACCAGTGAGGCGTGTGCCGGACCAAGTTTCATTTGGGCCAACACACCGCCACCCAAACTCAAATCGGCGCTGGCTCGATAGCGGCCCGAAGGTTCCACGGTAAATACAGGACGCGCCAGCTTCACATTTTCGACGTGGCCGTTTTCCAGCGTCACGGTGCCGGCTTCGATGTCATTGGTCGATCCTTCGACGCGACGTTCCCGAATCGCCAAACGCACGCCGGCGATGTTGATGCTGCCAGTCTTGGCGCCGAAGGCGTTGGCCTCGCCGACTTGAACTTCCTTTACCGTGACGTTAGTTACGCCTTCGTTACTCTTGATGTCGATCGCTTTGGCGGTGACGCCGTTAACCGTCGTCTCGTTCGCTTCGATCTTTCCCGCTTTCGCACTGGCAATCGACGCGGTCGTCACGCCCTTCTCGGATTTGACCCGCAGGTCCGTCGCCTGAATGCCCTCGCGAATTCGCATCGTTGGAGTAGTCAGGCTGCTGCCGGTGAATTGCGGCGCAGAGGCAGTGAGAATTCCATCGCGATACTCGGCGCGAGCGTCGCGCAAAATCAATCCTGTGATCGTCGTGCCGTAACTTTTCTCGGCCACAGCGCGTAATTCACCGAGCCAGCGAAAATCCGATCCTGTCCCCATCACACCGCCGGTAAGTTGCACCGCGTTCAGCTGAAAATCACCGGCCGTTAACAACGCCGCCACGGCCCGCCCGTTGAAGTTGTAAGTCGTTCCCTGTCCGCCTCCCTTCGCGGTCACATTCAGCGCTTGCAGCCGCACGCCATCGGCAGCCAGCGCGTCGGATTTGATAGTGCCATCGATCTGATAACGCTCGCCCTCGCCGGTAACGGTGCCGACAAAGTTTCCCGCTCCGCGCAACGTCGTGCCCGCTTGCAGAATGTCTGAGGCCTGCGTGAGATCGACGTTCGAAGTCACGTTGAGGTTGTATTTCAGCGCCCGCCAATCATCCATTACTCCCTGCAAGTGTGCTTCAACAATCGGCGACCGAAGGGTAATGTCCTGAATTTCGGCGCGCGTTTGATTGATGCGTCCGCGTGCATCGACGTCGATGTTGTTGACTGGCCGCCCATCGTAAACAAAAGTGGAGTTCGTCGAAGCAAACGTAACCGTGTTCATCCAACTCGCGGCGGGAGCGTTCGGATCATCGGGCTGAATCGTAGCGCGCAGGTTGCGCGCTTCGCCTGAAAGACTGTGCAGCGCATCGCCATAATGGATCTGCGAATTCTTGATCTCGACGTGGGACGTCGAGTAGGCAAACAGAATCCGCTGATTTGGTTCCGGGGGCGGAATGTGTATGTTGCGAAAGTTGGACCGGCCCTGGGCATCGAACGTCACCCACAACTCAAGCCCTTCGATTTGTAAATCTTTGAGGTTGATGTTACGCCGCAGATTGAGCGCGTAAAGATCCTCGATGCGCACCGTGGCCAGCAGGCGATCAATCTTGCCGAGCTGGTCGCCCGTCTGCGCGTCATAAAGTTCGAGGCCGAGCATCTCTACGGTCTGCGGCGAAAACGAAGTATGGAAAGTTTTGATCTGTGCGCGAACACCGTATTTCGAAAACGTATCCTGCACCTGTCCGGCGATGTACCGATCGACGAAGCCCAGCTTATAAGCCATGAAGGCGACGATAATGATGACGACGCCGCCGATAACGATGGCGATGCCGGACAGTATGGCGTTGCGACGCGTGACGAAGCGTCGGCGCGGCCGCGGCGCGCTACGCCGTGACTCGCCCGAAGTCTCTGGTTGATTATCCACAGGCATTAGAGTCTTAGCGGGAGAGAGGCCAGACGTTAGGAATCACAAAGTGTCAGAACCGCGAGCGGTAGCGACCGGGTCATTTGCCATTTTTCATTTGGCCATTTCCAACCCGCGTCATTTGAGCAAAAGAAATCGTCTTAGCAAATATTCAAACGAAAAATGTCAAGTGACAAATGACAGATTATCCGGTTCTGACACCTTGCGATTCCCGAAATCTGACTCCTTTGTTTGTAAACTGAAAGCGGGGGAAGATCAAGGCTCGTTAAGCGTGACGGCCAACTCGCTTCTTTCCGACATCCTCTCAGATGCAGGGGAACCAAGTGGCACGTTGCCTACAACCTCCAGTTCGAAACCTTCGAGGGCCGTTACTTTGGGAGGGTGATTGGTCAGCAGTAGAATGCGGCGCAGGCCCAACTCGTGCAGAATTTGGGCGCCGACTCCATAATCACGATTAAGACCATAACCGGTCTCAGCGCTCGCTTCGGCTTTGCGGATGCCGCGCTCCTGCATCAAGGCATAGGTGCGCAGTTGATGAATCAGATCCAGGCTGTGCTCGCTTTGGCGAAGATAGAGCACGACGCCTTGGCCCACTTCGGAGATTTTTTCCAGCGCGCGACGGAGTTGATAGCCGGTGTCATCGATTGTCGAACCGAACATGTCGCAGGTGACATTCTCGGTATGCACGCGTACCAGAACCGGATCGTCGTTGCGCACGTCGCCCATAACCATCGCCAGATGTACGTCGCCATTGATCGTATTCTCGAAAGCAATCGCTCGAAATCGTCCATAAACGGTCGGCAGATCGGTTTCGACTGCGCGACGTACGAGAACTTCCTTGCTGATGCGATAGTGAACCAGATCAGCGACGGTGATGATCTTCAAACCATGCACGACCGCGAAGTCGCGCAGTTGCGGCAGCCGCGCCATCGTGCCATCTTCGTTCATGATTTCGCAGATGACGCCGGCGGGATAAAGACCGGCAATGCGCGCCATGTCTACTGCCGCTTCCGTCTGACCGGGGCGAACCAGCACACCGCCCTTCCTGGCGCGCAGCGGAAAGACGTGTCCCGGACGCGCGAGATCCTGCGGCCTGGTGCGCTGATCGACCGCGGTCAAGATTGTCGTAGCCCGATCGGCGGCTGAGATTCCCGTCGTGACTCCGCGCCGCGCTTCAATTGAAACTGTGAACGCCGTGCCCAGACGCGAGGTGTTGTCAGTAACCTGAGGCGGCAGATGCAATTCATCGCAACGCTCTTCCGTTAGCGGCAGACAGATCAACCCTCGCGCATGCCGCGCCATAAAGTTGATAATTTCGGGCGTTACTTTTTCAGCCGCGCAAACCAGATCGCCCTCATTCTCGCGGTCCTCATCGTCCACGATAATAATCATTCGCCCTTCGCGAATATCGGCGGCAGCGTCTGCAATGGAAGCGAATGCCATCTTTGAGATTTGCGATCTAAATCTGAGATCGGCTTGCGGCTATGTTAGCGCGAATATGATGATATTTGCGAATTTAGGAGTGTGTCGGAATAAACTCTCAGCACGTCCTCTGTGCGTGGAACGTCCTTTCACCCCAGAGCAGCGGAGAGGAAAGCGATTTCTCGACCCAGACTTAGAGCTGGGCCACTGTTGGTGATTAGGTCAAAAACCGGAACTATTGACTACAAAACCGCGCCCGGTATTCGCTCGACGAAAGAAAAGCCTTGACCATTTCCGCTCTTACATAGTCGCCGCCGAATTGATTAAGCTTGTTCAGCCAGAAATTATAACCGCTCATGTCAGTGTCTAATCCCTCGTCCGGATTCCGCTGGAGGTAACCGAAATACTCGCTCAGGACAAACGCGGGATTGAATTCCTTGCGAACGAAGTCAGCGTCGTCAACGACTGTTTGCAGCACTACGGCGCGGCTCTGCCTCCCCGCGGCCAAATCGGCGATTAGAGCGTCGCGCGCGCTGGTCGACAGATTGATGCCTGTGTTTTGAAGCAGCCGATCTACGAACTGCACGTCGCTGAGTTGATCGAAGCCGAGTCTGAAGTCCGGCCGATTTACCCAATCAACGACAAATGCGTCGGTCTTATCTGCCAACTCCTTTTCCCATCCCGGTTGGTTTATTACCACGCTCAGCGCTCGCAGGTCGGTGAAAAACTCTTCGCGGCGTGGCATCCGCCCGAAGGAAGCCTGATACATTCGATAAACCAGAAACCCCGTTTTCTGAAACTCGAGCGAGAGGAAAAAAGCAGCGCTGGTATCGACGCGCTTTCGTTCGAGGCAAGCGGCATCCGTCCCGCACCCCTGCGTCATGTTGCGTGTCCAAAACGAAAAGCCGTCGTCGTCCGGATTGCGCCCCAGAAAATCCTGGTAGTGCTGGAAGACAAACACTGACGGATCATCGATAGCATTCGCAGTCGTTTGGCCGCCGATGCTGAACTGCTTCGTATTAACAAGCAAGCCGCGCGAGGTCACCGTGAAGCTATAGGTTCCCGGCGCGAGCACACCGAGGTCGTAAACGTGTTCCTTCCTAAACGCTACCGGACCGCAAAGAGCTCCCGGCAATGTCTCAGCCTTGATGTCGGCAGCGAAGTCGTTGCCTGACTTCTCCACTTGTCCCCAATCGACAACCCTATCGCACAAGCCGACGGCAACTTTCACCGTGATGAACGTCCGGCCGCCGCAAGTCAATACGTCCAGGATTACCTGACTCGAACTTAGCTTGAGAGGCACCCAAAACGGAGACGGGCTCGGCGTAGGCGATGGTGTTGGCGTCGTCGCGGGCGTCGGAGACGGCATGGGAACGAACGGCTCAGAGAGTCGCTGCCAGCTTGGATCCATTTCGAAGACACCTTCCGTATTGGTAAGGTTTACCAAGCCACTGCCATCCGGATTCATCGTGTAGATTTCTCCGAACCGCCCATCGCGGCTGCTCAGGAAGACGATCTTCGTGCCGTCCGCGGACCACTTCGGGTCTGAATCCTGTTCGGGGTTCTTGGTCAGACGCGTCTGATTCGAACCGTCGGCATTCATGACATAGACTTCAAAGTTATCGTCGCGACGGCTGGTGAAAGCTATGCGCCTGCCATCCGGGGACCAGGCTGGGCCAGAGTCAAACTTGGTGTTGTTGGTAATTCTGGTTTGGTTCGACCCGTCGGCATTCATCACATAGATTTCGTAATTGACTTCGTTCGGCACGCGATTTCGGATTGATGAGAAGGCGATCTTCGTGCCGTCCGGCGACCATGCTGGGCTGCTGTCGTCGGCCGGGTCGGTTGTGAGTCTCGTTAGTCCGGTTCCGTCAGCATTGATGACGTAAACGTCGGCTCCGTCGGAACTGCTCTTTACTGTTCCGTTGAAGGCGATCTTCTTGCCGTCCGGCGACCAGTCCGGGAAGCTGGTAATGGAACCAAAGCCCATGGGCGGACCATCCAGGATCTGCCTCTGGCCGCTGCCGTCTGGGTTCATCACAAAGATCCCTTGAAAGTCTCTGATGAACGCGATCTTCTTGCCGTCCGGAGAAAATGCTGGACGCGTCTCGCTGGCCGGCGAGTTAGTGATGTTCCGCTGGCCACTTCCATCCGGGTTCATCACGTAGATTTCGCCCGGCGGGCCGTTGCGGTTGGAAACGAAAGCGATTAGACCGTTGAATTTTCCAGCGGCGTTTTGTGCAATAGCGCCATCGAACATCGGCCACGCGACCGCCGACAGCAGACATGCTATGACCAGCGCCAAAACAAAATAGCGAGAGTTAGTATGAAGACGATCTTTCATGAGGGGTCTCCCATTCAGGCAATTATTGTCCGGTTGCTGGACGTTGTAAAGGAGAGTCCCAAGCGCCGCTCGTTAGTATCCGTTCGACATACTTCGCAATGACATCAACTTCCAGATTCACTTCATCACCAGGTTTGAGCTGCGAGAAGTTGGTCACCTCAAACGTTTTCGGAATCACGGCGATCTCAAAGTAGTCGTCAGTCAAATTCGCAATCGTCAGGCTGATGCCTTCGACTGCGACTGAGCCTTTGAAAACCAAATATCGCGCGATCTCTTTCGGATAAGCAAAACGAAACGTCCATGACTCGCCATGATTCTCCGACCCGAGAAATTTCCCGCGCGCATCGACGTGACCTTGCACGATGTGGCCGCCCAGCCGCGTTGCTGGCGTGACGGCGCGTTCGAGATTTACCGGTGAACCGGATTTCAAATTTCCGAGGGTCGAGCGCGAGAGCGTCTCTTTCGAAACATCCGCCGCAAATGAATCGGACTTCACATCAAGCGCTGTAAGACAAACGCCATTGACGGCAATCGAATCGCCATCGCTCGATCCTTCCGTAACCGTGCGCGCTTCGATTACGATGCGGGCGTCTTCGCCCCGCTTTTCGATCTCGCGCACCCGCCCGAGTTCTTCGATGATTCCGGTGAACATAAGTGAAAATTTCGGATTGCGGATTGCGGATTTCTCAATGCAACGAACGCAAGAACCACGTGATCAGGAAAATCAGGAGACCGATGATCGGAATTGTGAGCGAAAAGATCGTTATCCAGAACGCTTCATTCCTAAAACTAAATCTAATCAGCCTCATTTTCTGCCTTTTTCGTGGACGGTGTTCATCATTCGCTCAAACACTTTCTCAATTGGTTGACCGCTCGAATCGATCACGATCGCATCATCAGCAACGACCAAAGGCGAATCGGCGCGGGTAGTATCGCGCCGGTCGCGCTCGAGGATATCGGCGAAAGTCTGTTCGTACGTCGCATTCGTATTATGTTCACGCTCTTCGGCCAGGCGTCGTTCCGCTCTTTCTTCAGGAGCAGCGTCAAGGAAAAATTTGATGTCGGCATTGGGAAACACAACCGTGCCTATGTCACGGCCATTCAACACCGCGCCGCGCTGGCCCAACTCACGCTGCCGTTGCACCATCGCGCGCCGCACTGCCGGAATGGTCGAGATGATAGACGACATTTGCGTCACGTCTTCATCGCGGATGCGATCGGTCACGTCGTCGCCTTCAAGGGTCACGCGCAACGAATCAGGATCGCCGGCGAGATCGATATCGATACGCGACGCCAGCGAGCCGACCGCCACATCATCAGATTCGTTGATTGTCGATTCAATCACGGCTAGCGCTACGGCGCGATACATTGAACCCGTGTCGATGTAGAGCAGACCCAATTCGCGCGCGAGCATGCGTCCCAACGTAGACTTGCCCGCGCCGGACGGACCATCAATGGCGATGATTAAGGGTTGTGACATACTCCAAACGATCGAGGAGAATATTAGCGCTGTTCATGAGTGTTTGGTCAAGGAAAGTTACAGAACCGAGAGCGGTAGCGACCGGATCATTTTCCATTTGTCATTTGACAGTTTTCATTTGCCATTTAGGAAACTGCTTCTGTTTAGATAGCGGACTTTCCCCCCCTGCGCAGGTAACAAATCCTTATGAATTCGCGAATGTCAAATGGGAAATGGAAAATGACAAATGGAAAATGATCCGGTCGCTACCGCTCTCGGTTCTGTAACGCGCCACCAGAATCGACAAGCTGACACAAAAGCAATCACCCGAAGCTCTTCACTTCGGGTGATTGCCGTCTCAGCTCGCAGCGGAGTTCTCCTGTTAGAGTCTACTGCTTGCCGATCTCATGGGGGGATTCAGCGTGCTCTCAGCGCGACGGTCGCGGTTTTCGGCTGGAGTCCGGCGAGTTCGCTTTCAGCAGCGCGCTCAGCCTTCGACCGCGGAGCTTGCATGCCGGTGTTATCGCCATCGATCCAGGCCTGCGCAAAGAAGTACTTATTGCCATAGCGATGGAAGGTTAGCTTCGCGCCCTCTGGCGCTGTGCCGATAACGGAATCCACTTGGATCAACCCGCCGGCGTTGCCATCTTTGCTTCTGAGTTGCAGCACGGCGTGGTCAGAATCCGGATTGACTTGGCGAACCGAGTATTCTCCCGCCGGCAGAGTCTTATTGCCGACGTTGAACTGAAACGGAATGTTGGCAATCAACTGCGTCCGGCCACTGGTTTGCGCCTGGGCCGCCACGGCCATCGAACCGACCAGAACTAACAACGCGATCATTGTGTAAGTTTGCTTCTTCATCTTCGTACTCTCCTTCTCGTTTGTGCCCTTCCTTACGGTCGGGCTGCTGACACTTGGCGGCGGTTGAAGCGACCGGAGGCCTTGAATTGTGGCGTCTGTTGACTGACTGCTTCACCACCTCTTGCCTTACACTTGATAACGCGCAGGCACGGCGGGAAATCCCTCACGGTCGCGAAAACTTCTATTGTAGAATCTCGTCACCCTAAGCCTTGCGGAACTCTAATCATGAAGGCGCTCGGTTTAGAGGCGGCCTACTGCCCGCCATTTATCATGGACAGACCATATTGGGCGGGCAGTAGCCCCCCTCTAAACGAATCGGGTTTTGGGGAGGATCCGAATGCAGCCTCCTGAAGGCGTGACGCAGCTTTTGATCGATTGGAGCAACGGTGACGAAAAGGCTCTCGCCAAGCTAATGCCATTGGTATACAGCGAGTTGCGTCGGCTGGCGAGCAACTATCTACGTCGAGAGCGCCAGAACCACACTCTGCAGCCGACTGCGTTGGTCAACGAAGCCTATCTGAAGCTAATCGATCAAAAGAGCGCGCGTTGGCAGAATCGCGCGCAGTTTTACGGCGTGGCTGCGCAACTCATGCGTCGCATTTTGGTCGACCATGCGCGTCAGCATCAGGCGGCAAAACGAGGTGGTTCAGAACAGGAAAGACTTTCTATCACGAGCGCTGGCCAAATTGGCGCAAAGCAACTCGCCAGCGAACCTGCGATTGACTTACTTGCGCTGCATGAGGCGCTGGAAGAATTGGCTATTATCGATCCTCAGCAGAGTCGTATCGTTGAACTCAAATTCTTTGGCGGTCTTTCCATTGAAGAAACGGCCGAAGTCCTGGGGATCGGCCATGCCACCGTCGAGCGTGATTGGAAGATGGCCCGCGCCTGGCTACGCCGGAAACTGGAATAGATTGTTGTTTCCTCACGTGAGGGACTTTGTTTCGATTGTCCGCGTGAATTTATGGAACTTCTCAAAGATAGGCAAACTCTCTATGAACGAAGTAAACCACTGGCAACGAGTTAAGAATCTGTTTCATGCCGCAGTTGACCTGCCGATGGCGGAACGAGAGGTGTTTCTCTCAGATGCGTGCGGCGCCGACAATGATTTGCGAAGTGAAGTGGAATCGCTGATTGCCTCGCACGAAAAAGATGGCAGTTTCATAGACTCCCCGGCATACGAAGCCGCCGCCGATTTGCTCATGGACGACAAAGCAGAACTTAGACCGGGCCAGACAGTAGG
Organism: Acidobacteriota bacterium; assembly: GCA_003222845.1. Classification (GTDB taxonomy): domain Bacteria; phylum Acidobacteriota; class Blastocatellia; order Pyrinomonadales; family Pyrinomonadaceae; genus UBA11740. Next base: position 13,798 of record QHXG01000178.1, read on the forward strand.
ATCTTACGAAATAGTTTCGTACCTCAGCCGCGGCGGGATGGGCGAAGTCTATTTGGCCCAGGACCGCAGGCTGAGCCGCAAAGTCGCGCTTAAAATTCTTCCGGCCTCGTTCACGAAGGACATCGACCGTTTAGGACGCTTTGAGCAGGAAGCGCGCGCAGCTTCGGCTCTCAATCACCCGAACATCATCACGATTTACGAAATCCTGAAAGCCAACTCAACTCATGTGATTGCGACTGAGTTCGTGGAAGGCGAAACTTTGCGGCAGCGGTTGTCGCACACTTCTTTGACTCTTAACCAATCGTTGCAAATCGCGATTCAGATTGCCGACGCGCTTGCTGCTGCGCATCAAGCGGGAATCGTCCATCGTGACATTAAGCCTGAAAATGTCATGTTGCGGCCCGATGGCTATGTGAAGGTTCTCGATTTCGGTCTGGCCAAGTTGGCCGAGCAAACGCCGTCCGCAGTTGCGGCCGAAGCGCCAACTAAGCAGGTGCGCACGGGTTCGGGTATGGTACTCGGCACCGCCGGTTATATGTCGCCCGAGCAGGCGCGGGGGGGAAAAGTCGTCGATGCGCGATCTGACGTTTTCAGTTTGGGCGCCGTCATCTATGAAATGGTGACGCAGCGCAAACCCTTCGATGGTGAAACTCCGAGCGACATACTCGCGGCCATCTTGAAAACAGATCCGCCAGCCATTTCCCACTTCGCTCCAGACACTCCGGCAGAGTTAACGCGCATTGTTGCCAAGACTCTCCGCAAAGATCGCGAAGAGCGTTACCAAGTCGTCAAAGATCTGCTGCTCGATCTGAAAAGCCTCGCACAGGATTTAGAATTCCAGCAACGGCTGAAGCAAGCATCCGCCCCCGGAGAAACGGCCAAACCTACGGGGAGCGAAGAAAAACCAATCCGCCCAATCGATGCTGCCGTGCGCACCGATGAAGTGGGCGGCAGC
>QHXG01000614.1 GCA_003222845.1 Acidobacteriota bacterium
CAGCGAGCCAAAGTTCATTAGCGACCAGCCGGCGTACCACGGCCGGCTTCGATGGACCCCGGAGGGAAGCGGACTGGCCTATGCCGCCAGACAGCAAGGCGTCGGGAATATCTGGGTTCAGCCGCTTGATGGCAGCGCGCCAAAACAATTGACGCATTGGAATCCTAATCCGATCTTTTCATTTGGCTGGTCGCCAGACGGCAAATGGCTGGCATACGCGAGCGGCACTTTGACGAGCGATGTGGTTTTGATCAGTAATCTCGCGCGATAGCGCTAAGCCCATTGAACATTGTCTGCTCGGCTCGCTATCACTCGCGTGAATAAAGGATTGGTGGCCATAACCGGATTCGGGATTCAATACGGTTTCCAACTCCGGTCGAAAGTAAGAAGTCTCATGCGGAAATTGATATTGTCGATCGCCGTTATGGTCCTGGCCGGATGTTTCATCGGTGACGAGCGCGGCCTCTCGCAGACAGCATCGTTGGAGCCAGAAGATACCAGCCAGCCAACTACAGTTCTCCAACCCAACACATTATGCGACCGGAATGAGCGCGTCATCTTCAGTTGTCCCATCAAACGCCCGGCGAAGATCGTTTCCGTCTGCGCATCCAAAGATCTAACCAGCGACCGCGGTTATTTGCAGTATCGTTTTGGCTTGCCGGGAAAGATTGAACTTGAGTTCCCGAAAGATCGAACCGGCACTCAGACCAAGTTTCAATACACCCATTACTTTCGCGCGCAAGTTGATCTGACGGAGATCAGCTTCAATGTTAATGGCTGCGAATACCAGGTCACTGATGATTACAACGGCGAAGAGAAGCCGGCGCAGACTATTCAAGGCGTCAGCGTTACGACACCGGGTAAACCGAAAGAAGTGACCTTCATCTGTCGTGCGAAACCAAAAGCTGATTACACGGATTTGCAGGCTGTGGTTGGTAACGGAAAGTAGATTCAGTTCGCAAGAAGCCAGGCAATTGTTAACTATTTAATCCGCAAATCGAACGGCAACCTATAAAGCACGTCACCATTCTTCGCGCGATCGAGCAATTGCAGATACAGAAAAGCGCGGCGGGCATCTTCCGGGAGCGCGGCGGCGATCGCTTCCCGCTGCTTCAATGCGGCGCGCGTCTCTGAATCATCGGCGCCTCCGGAACTCATCAGTTGTTCCAGGAAGCTGGGCGGCCTGGGCATGATTACTCGCTGGACTCCTTTGTCCTCGGGAATATTCGCCAGTTGCTTGGCGATCTCGATGGCCTGATCGAGTCCGCCGTACTCATCAACCAAACCTCGTTCTTTTCCTTGTTGGCCGGTCCATACGCGGCCCTGCCCGATCTTGTCGATCTCATCTGTCGACTTGCCTCGACCCTTCGCAACCTTCGGCAAAAATTCTTCGTAATACGTGCCCTTGACTAAGTCTTCGAACTTTTTGCGTTCGGAATCGCTGAACTTCTCCGTCTCGCGAAACATCCCGGCATTCTGCCCGCGCACGACATATTCGTTAGTGATGCCGAGCCAATCGTACAAGCCTTTCACCACCGGCTTACCGGCGAGCACGCCAATGGATCCGGTTATCGTTGAAGGCTCAGCCACAATCTTGTTGGCGTTGCAGGCGATGTAATAACCGCCTGAAGCCGCGACGTCGCTCATCGAAACCACCACCGGCTTTTTCTCTTTCACTGACTCGATCGCGCGCCAGATGATATCGGAGGCCAAACCCGAACCACCGGGGCTATCGATGCGGAGCACGATCGCTTTGACCCCGCGGTCGTCGCGAGCTTCTTCGAGCGTCTTTACCAGTGAATCGGATCCGATCGTGGTTTCGCCACTGCCGCCGAATTCAGACTTGCCCGAGACGATGTCGCCCGCGGCATAGACCACTGCGATTTTGTCGCCTTTATTAAGTCCCAAAGACTCCTGCGAAATCTGGCGGTAATCGCCGGCCTTGGCGATATGCAATTCGTCGCTGTCTTGGTAACCCAGCCGTTTCTTCAATTCCTTTTCGACTTCATCGCGATACAAAGCGCCATCGATCAGTCCGGCGTCTTTTGCTTGCGCAGCGTTGTAGGGCGCGTTATCGATCAAAGCCTTGACCTCTTCCGGCGATTTGTTGCGCGCCTTGGCTATCGCCTCGACAAAGCGGCCAAAGAGATCATCCAGCAAAGAATTCATAAATTCTCTGTGGGCGTCGGTCATCTGCTTCTGCGTGAACATGTCAGCCGCAGTCTTGTATTTTCCAATCTGGAAAATGTCTGGATAGATGCCCAGCTTATCGAGCGAGCCGCGGAAGAACATCACGTCAGCCGCGAGGCCAATAGTGAAAAGGTCGCCCGGCGGCGGCAGAAAAACACGATCGCACGCCGAGGCGATGTAGTAGTCCTTGTTGAGACCCATTTCCATGAAGGCATAGACAGGTTTGCCGGAAGTCCGAAAGTCAGCAATCGCCGCACGAATTTCTTCCGCCTTGGCCCAACCCTCTTCCGGCATGTCGATGTCCAACACCACCGCGCTGATGCGCTTATCAACTTTGGCTTTGCGAAATTGAGCGAGCAGGCTCTTCAAATCCTGCGGTTGGCCGCCGAACAATTTTCGAATTGGATCTTCCGGCACATAATCCGGCAGCGGTCCGGAAATCTTCAGCACGAGCACGCTGTTGTCGCGAATCGACGGCCGGTTGCCTCGGATCGCGGACACGATAATTGCGATGCCGAGCAGAAAGACAAACACTAAGGCGATCACGATGCCGGAAATAATCAGAACGACTTTGCGAGTTTTGGACATTGCCATGTGTGATTCTTCCTATTGTTTTTATGAGATTTTAGCCGACTGTGAGTACGAGCAGGGTGCGGAAAAGGTTTTACTGAGGGGCGCAGGCTTCAGTACCAATCGCCGGGTATCGCGAAGGTTTCAGCCTTTGGAAAGGCACTGCCCGAGGAGTTCAAAATATCGTTCGCGACTCATCCCAGCGGTTCGCAGATCGTTTTTGATGATGAATACGGGATACTGCGGTATTTTGGAACTACCACGGGACGCAGTACCCCCGCTTTTATAAAGATCATATGATCTCCTTCCTCACGCACGCACATGAAACCGTCGCGTTCGAACACGCACGCAAGCAACTTGTATGAGACAGGACTAAGCTTGGGCATGCGTCGGCGAGAGGGGGAGAG
>QHXG01000628.1 GCA_003222845.1 Acidobacteriota bacterium
AATCTTTGAATCCCAAATCACCGCCGAAGGCCCGCTTACCGTTGTGGCAACTAGCGCAGTTCAGGCCTCTACCCGCGGGAAAATGCTCCGCCATCACCGGGGAGCTGACTTGTTTACTCTGAGGCGCGGCCGCGGTCAAGTTATGACAACTCGTGCACTCCAACCGCTGACCCGGGCCATGTTTGGCGTGATAGAAATTGGCGCGAAACGCACGCGAGTTGGTCGGCGTTCGTGCGTATCGCTTTTCTTCGTGGCAGACGCCGCACGAGGCAATTTCACGCCCGCTGGTCGACGTGCTTGACGGTGTGTGACAAACATAGCACTGATTGTGCGCTGCGATGTTCGCCGGAATTGATCGCGCTGCGCCTCTATTCAACAGGCTGGCGTGACATGCCACACAGCCATTCTTCGGTCGAGCGGATCCGCTCATATGTTGAGTATGGTCGAATTTGACGTTGAAGCTCTCTTTGAAATTGGCTGGAAAACTTTTGACCGGCGCGGGCGTGCTCTTCACGTCCGTATGACAGATGATGCACATCGGCACGAGCGGAGTAACAAACTGCTGTCCATGGCAGTTCATGCAGGCCCCGTGACTTGGAAACGACGGAGTGGCTGAATTATTCGACGCCCGCTTATGACAGTCTGTGCAGGCAAGCGAAGCATGACGCTGGCTCGTGTGTTTGAACGTCGAGTAGTCTAGTTCGGGACCCTGCCCAGCGGTCAGTCCCGTAGGGACGAAATATTTATAGAACTTGAATGCCAAAATACTTTGAGAGCTCCGTAGGAGCGAAATATCGTGTCCGGCTTGCTCGCTCGTCGTAGTGAAATATGCCGCTCCTGCGGAGCTACGTCTGATGCTGATGTCGTCTCTATAAATATGACGCTCCGACGGAGCTAAAGAACCATGTGGATGATGCCTAGCAACGTCATGGTGCGCTCCTGTCTCACTGGCGAATTCGGCCTTGCCCAGGTTCACCACAGAGACACAGAGGACACAGAGGCTACACAGAGAAAACGCAACAGAATAAAGTCGCGGCAAGCTTGGATTTATTGAATTCTTTCGGCTCACTTCAAATCCGCTCGTTTCAGAGGTGGCCGTTCTGCCACGCTGTAGTGGCTCGCGGGAGCATCACGCTTGCCAACGTCCGACGTGTGGCAATAGCTGCAAACAAAGTTCTTGTTCTTATCAATGGCTGCCAACTCATTGTTAAGATCCTGGCGCAATCCATCCTTATTGTGACACTCAGTGCACGACGTGATCGGCACGTCGGGCTTGAGACCTCGCAGCGTGGTTGACTTCGTAATGTTGATATGACAGGTGGTGCATTCGGCAGGATGGTTTTGCTTCGCTCCGCCGCCGTCGTGACGGAACTTGACCGAGATCCGCTTCGGAGATTCAACTGGCACATACGACGCCGCTGCCGGCTTGTGGCAACCGGCGCAATTCTCCCTCGATGGCTCCTGACCCTGCCAATGACAATTGAAACACAAGTCATGACTCGTCGGCGCCGATTTGAAGGTATCGGCCGCCGGCACATATGCATCAATCCATCCGCCCGGCGGCGTCAAGGGAGCGCGGGAATGGGCATGACAGATCGTGCAGTTGTTGTACTTTCTGGTTCTGTCATCGATCGCGTGCGCGGATTTAATGAAAGCACGAGCAGAAGTCGCCGGTAGTAAGCGCAGCGAAGCGATTACATCCTGGTGCTTGTCGTGCGGAAATTCAATCGTGAACTGTTGCGGGCGCCTGGAATTCCGAAATTCCCAACGTTCGTCATCACGGGTTGAGGTCTTTGTGTGACAGTCGGTGCAGATGATTGGCTGAACGCCTTTGAAGAACTGCTGCCGATGGCAGCGAACACAAGCACCGTGATCAGGAAAGTCGGCAACGTCAGGAAAGCCTCTGACCTTGGCCGAGTTTGCCGTCGGCAATTGATGACAAGTCTTGCAGGCCTCAGTGTGTTCTTTAGTGGCGTGCGAGAATCGCGAGTAATCGATTGTACCTTTCTTTGGCGTTTGTGAAGGCGGATTTCGTGTTCTGCGGCGTTGTCCGATCGCGCCGCCGCTCTGCGAGAATCGCTGCGGGTAAAAAACGAGTACGAGTAACACCAACGCGAATGCTGTGATGGTATGGCGTTTCATTGAATCGATTTCCCGAGGCGCCTCATCTGGTTGACGCCGGACACGCGGGCAGCGGCTTCTCCACGCTGACGCACCTGATGTTGTTCTTATCTTTCGGATCCTTGTTACCCGGATTCGCGATCAAGAACGGTTTCTCTCGCGTTGCCGTCGCCAGGTCGCTGACTGCAACCTTGACTGGACATTGCC
>QHXG01000179.1 GCA_003222845.1 Acidobacteriota bacterium
ACTGACCACACCATAATCAAGCGCGGCGGATCGGAACAGACGAGCAATCAACGTGATGCGAACAAGCCGCTTTTCGAGTCGCCTTTCACTTGTCACTCGTCGCTCGTCTGAAAATGCTTACCCGAAGCGCCCTCATTTATCTCTCGCGCCAGGAAAGGCTGAAAGAATTTGCGACTCATTTCAAGCTCTTTAAGAAACTCACCACTCGCTTTATTGCCGGCGAGAATATTAACGAAGCCATAGCCGCCATCCGCGATCTCAATGCGCGCGGATGTTCGGCGTCGTTCGATCATTTGAACGAATCGGTCACCAGCCCGGCGGAAACGGAAGCCGAAGTGCGCGAATATCTCGACGTTCTCGCGCGCATCGACGAAAGCGGGATCGATTCAAACGTCTCGATCAAGCTGACCCAGTTCGGACTGGAGATCGATCGCGAACTGGCCTACCAAAATGCGCGCCGAGTCGTTGCAGACGCTGCCCGGCGCGGCAACTTTGTGCGGATTGATATGGAAGGTTCGAACCTGACGCAGGCGACGATTGATCTCTTCAAACGTATACTCGCCGAGTTCGGCCTCAACGATGTCGGTATCGTTTTGCAGTCTTATCTCTATCGAACGATGGATGACGCGCGTGATTTGCTGAAGATTCCCGCGCGCATTCGCCTGTGCAAGGGTGCTTACGACGAACCTCCCGAGGTAGCTTTTCCCGAGAAAAGGGACGTGGATAAGAATTACGTCGAAGTGATGAAGGTGCTTTTATCGAGTGGCATCTATCATGGAATCGCGACCCACGATCCGAAGATGATCGATGCCACGATTGACTTCGCGCAAAGAGAAGCTATTAGCAAGGAAGCCTTTGAATTTCAGATGCTCTACGGCATCCGCCGCGATTTGCAGGAACAGCTTGCGAAAGACGGCTATCGAATGCGCGTCTATGTGCCTTATGGCGAACGCTGGTATCCTTATTTCATGCGCCGCCTGGCAGAGCGGCCGGCAAACATCTGGTTTGTTTTGAAGAATCTTTGGAAGTAGGATACAAGCCACAAAAAAGCAGAAGAGGCACAAAGAAAGGAAACAAAGAAACAACCCGGCGAAATGCGCTTTTCTCTTGTGCATTCTGTGCCTTTTCGTGGCAGATTTAAGAGCTGAATGGAAAACTACATCTGGATTTTCTGGACCATCCTGGGCGCGATTTTGGTAATCGCTGAGATCTTCACGACCGGCTTTGTGCTGCTTTGGTTCGGCATCGGCGCGCTGGCCGCAGGCTTGGCTGGACTGATAGGCATCCATAGCATTCCTCTGCAGTTTCTGATCTTTGCAGTCGTGTCGATCGCTTTGACTGCGGCTTCGCGCACAATTTTCGTCAACTACTTTTCACGCGAGAAGAGCGGTGGCGATCTGAAATCCGGATTCGAAGGCCTTCCTGGCAAGATAGGCACAGTGGTGTCGTCGAGCCGTGGCGCATTGCACGAAGGCGCGGTCAAGGTCTTCGGCTCAACCTGGACCGCGTATCCCGCAGACGGCGAGGAACCGCTGGAAGCCGGCGACCGCGTCGTAGTCGAGCGCATACAGGGCGCGTCAATCTATGTCAGACGAGTTGGGGAAGGAAGAGACTGGCGAGGGAAAGAGCTAACAGAGTAATGGCAGCGAGGAATCATTTTCCATTTGTCATTTGACAGTTTTCATTTGCCATCTTAACGCCCTCTCCTTTGGGAGAGGGTTGGGTGAGGGCTTAGCTAGAACAAGACATACCACTCTGTTTTTTTCTTTTTCTATGCTTCGCACCCTCATCCCTAGCCCCTCTCCCAAAGGGAGATGGGATTTAAAAGTGAAAAATTTCAAATGACAAATGGAAAAAGACTATTGCTGTTCGGTGTCAGCCTCAGTCTCATCCAGCGTCTTGTCTTCCTCAAGCGGCGGCAACTCGACCGTGATCCGATCGTTGCTTGAGTTGCTCAGGTCTTCACCGGTAAATCGGGCCAGCACGACCGTAATGTTATCCTCGCCACCGCGATGATTCGCTTCATCGACCAAAGCCTTGCAAGCCGCCGCCAAGTCATCCCCGGACTCCGACACGATTTGTCGGATCTCTTCGTTGCGCAGCTTGCCTGAAAGACCATCACTGCAAAGCAGCAGCGTGTCGCCTTGTCGAATCTGAATGCGGGCCGTGGCCGGCAGCAATTCGGTCTGGGCTCCGAGAGCTTGAAGAATCACGTTACGAAACATGTGCGTCTCGGCTTCCTCTTCGCTGATTTGTCCCACATCAACCAGTTGTTGCACCAGCGATTGATCTTTCGTGGCCAGACGAATCTGTTCGCCGCGAATGACATACGCCCGGCTGTCGCCAACCTGCACCAGGTCAAGCTTGTCGCCTCTGATCGCGGCTCCGGTCAGCGTGGCGCCCATCCCGCTGCAACGGCTGTCTTCGAGACTCTTGTTGTGAATATTGCGGTTCGCCTGCAGCGTGGCTTGCTTAAGACAATCAATCAACGGAGCATCGGGTTCGCACCCAGGTCCGTCTGCGTTCTCTCCCAGCAAGACGTCTCGAACGGCTTCGATCGCCATGCGACTGGCGACATCCCCGGCTAGAGCGCCCCCCATTCCATCTGAAACGACCAGCACCAGACCCTCTTCGCCGAGGGCGAACTCGCGCATGTCCTCTGGGTTTTCGGCGCCATCGGACCCGCTCCATGTTTGCGCGGTGGCGAGATCCAGGAGCAGGAAGTTATCTTCGTTGCCACGGCGCACGCGGCCCACATCCGACTTTGCATGAAGCTCAACCAGCATAAGTTGGTGAATAGTAAATGGCGAATGGTGAATAGTGTCAAGCGTGGCACAAACTTCAGGTCGGCGATCCTGCGCCAAGACAGATGAACTAAAGATCACAGACCGAAAGTCTATGCTACTTTACGATTCACGATTAACTTTATCAAGAGCTTGATTGAGATCCGCAATTATGTCGTCCGTGTCTTCAATGCCAACCGATATGCGCACCAGGCCATCGGTGATTCCCAGCCGGTTGCGGACTTCCGGCGCAACAGACGCGTGAGTCATGGTCGCCGGATGACAAATCAAAGTCTCGACGCCGCCGAGACTTTCGGCGAGCGTGCACAGCTTTACGGACTCGAGCACAATGCGCGCGGCTTCGAGCGAGCCGACATCAAACGAGACCATACTGCCGAAACCCTTCTGTTGCCGTTTGGCGAGTTCGTGCTGTTTGTGCGAAATCGAACCTGGATAATAAATCTTCTTGACCTTGGGATGATCCTCGAGAAATGCGGCAATCACGCGTCCGGATTTGTCGTGCTGCTCCATTCGCAGGGCTAGCGTCTTCGTGCCCCGCAAAACCAGCCACGAATCGAACGGCGAGAGAATCGCGCCCGCGCTGTTCTGCACAAACCCGATCCAGTTGGCGTCTTCTTCGTCATTCAAAACCACTGCGCCGCCTACGCCGTCAGAATGGCCATTGAGAAACTTGGTAGTCGAATGCACCACGATGTCCACGCCAAAATCCAAAGGCCTTTGCAAGTAGGGCGACATGAATGTGTTGTCGCAGACCACGCGGACACCCACAGCGTGCGCTACTTCAGAAACAGCTTTTAAATCAGTGACGATCATTACCGGGTTCGTCGGCGTCTCGACGAAGATCATGCGCGTATTGTCTTTGACTGCCGCTTCGACGTTCGCGACTTCGGAAGTATCGACAAAGTCGAACTCAATCCCATAGTTTGAAAGAATCCGCTTGAACAGCCGCGCTGTGCCCCCATAAGTATTGTCCGAAACGATGACGTGCTCTCCGCTCTTTACCAGACGCAGGGTCGCGTCGATCGCTGCCATGCCGGAGGCGAATGCAAATCCGAACTTCGCGCCTTCCAATGCCGCCAGATTACGCTCCAAAGCCAGACGCGTTGGGTTAGATGTTCGTGCGTATTCGAAACCCTTGTTCTTGCCCAAAGCCTCTTGCGCGTAAGTCGATGTTTGATAGATTGGTACCGACACCGCGCCGGTCGCGGAGTCCGGCTCCTGGCCGATGTGTATTGCAGTAGTAGCGAACCCCATAAAAAGAAATCGAAGCTCGGAAAGCAGAATTCGGGAGCTGAGATTGCGAAGCCGGATAGTAGCCTGCGCATCATTTTAGTGTCAATCCGTAAATCGATCGAGTATTATCGTCTGAAACGTATCAAAACGCAGTAACCAGTCCTTCGGAGCAGATGGCCATTGACTGAAGAAGATCAAACTGAAGACACTTCTCAGGACGAGCGCAGGTGGTTTGAGCGCTCGCGAGTGATTGTTGATGTTCATTTCGAGGGCGGAGAAGCCACCGGCGTAGCTAGCACCAGAGACATTAGTGTTGGCGGACTTTACATGAGCACGCACACGGAACTTCCGGTTGGCACGACGCTGATGCTGCGGCTTCCATTGGGCAGTGAACACGCGGTCGTGAAGGGAGATGTCGTGTACAGCAACCCGGGACATGGCGTGGGCGTCAGGTTTCACCGGCTGCCAGAGGCTACGCAAGCTTTGATGGAGCGCGAGCTGCCTGCGCCTTGATCTCCGATAAGCTTCAGGCTTGTCGCCTTTGACTTGGATGAGGCTTTTTGGTCGGGAACTACGACAACTGAAGTTTGTCGGACACGGTTATGTTCGATCAATTCACACTCGGCATCGAAGAAGAATTTCAGATCGTCGATCCTGAAACGCGCGAGCTGCGATCGCACGTCGCCGAAATTCTGGAGGAAGGCCGGATGCTGCTCGGCGAGCAGGTCAAGCCTGAGATGATCCAGTCGCAGATCGAGGTTGGCACTGGGGTTTGCAAGAACATTCAGGAAGCGCGAGCAGACATCACGAACCTCCGCGGCATTATTGCCTCACTGGCAGAAAAGAATGGACTGAAGATTGTGGCGGCTTCGACGCATCCGATTTCGCGTTGGCAGGATCAGAAGATTTTCGATGACGATCGATACGAGCTGCTGGTTCAGGAACTGCAAACCGTAGCGCGTTCGCTTTTGATCTTCGGAGTACACGTACATGTCGGCATCGCCGACCGCGAACGCCAGATTCATATCATGAATGCGTCGCGATACTTTCTGCCGCACGTTCTCGCGCTCTCGACTTCGTCACCGTTCTGGATGGGCCACAACACCGGTCTGAAGAGCTATCGCTCGGAGATTTTCAAACAATTCCCGCGCACAGATATTCCCGATCACTTCGATTCCTACCCCGGCTTTCAGCGTTACGTCGACCTGCTGATTAAGACCGGCTGCATCAATGACGGCAAGAAAATTTGGTGGGATTCCCGGCCGCATCCATTTTTTCCCACGCTCGAGTTTCGCATTTGCGATATTCCCACGCGCGTTGACGACACGATCGCTATCGCCGCTCTATTCCAGGCCATCGTCGCCAAGCTCTACAAACTGATCGATAAGAACCTCGGCTTCCGGCTCTATCGCCGCATGCTGATTCAGGAAAACAAGTGGCGCGCCGTGCGCTGGGGGCTGGACGGAAAGATGATCGATTTCGGCAAGCAGAAGGAAGTACCAACGAAGGATTTAATTCGCGAGCTGCTGGATTTTGTCGATGACGTGCTGGACGATCTCGGCTCGCGCAAAGAAGTCGAACACATCCACACCATCCTCGAACGCGGCACCTCAGCCGACGAACAACTCCGCGTCTATGCTGAAACCAACGATTTGAAAGCTGTCGTCGATCGTTTGATTGAATTGACGATGGAGAACGTCCCGCGCAACGTAAACCTCACCGTCGGTAAGACCGCCACGGCACCGTCGAGCATTGCGAAGTAGGATTGGCCCGTTCTTCAACCCTTAGAGACGAAGCTTTGGATCATCTTGGCCAACCGTTCTTGCGTCCGACCAGGCCGCCATAGAAGAAAGCCAGCCTCGGCGTCATCAGCATGACGAGACTGGAACAGAGCAGCTAGGCCTTTGCTTCCTGGCGCGAGAAGCTTCACTTCGCGCTTCAGTGAATAGGGCATCGAGCGCTTCATCGCTCAGGCCGCTCTCCTCGACATTGCGGCGGAACGGCGCCAAGATTTCATCAAAAGATTTTTCGGCCAGTAGATCGATCCGGTCTCGCCTCCTGGAACCTTCCTCAACGAGCGACTCAACGTAATCCGCCAGCGGTTTGCCCTCCTTCGTCGCCTGTGATTTTACTGATTCTTCAACTTCCGGCGGCAGGCTAATTGTTATGTCATGTTTCTGAGTCCTCTGAGCCGTGCATCTTAGCACCTAGCAATCCGAACGAGCTATGGAGTTAACGGGAGCCGCTACCTGCGCTGATAGGCGCTCACAACAGTTCATTTCTTATATAATTGAATTACGTTGGACGCCCTACCGCGCTCGTTCTCAGCAGACTTTACTTTGCGCAGCAGACTCGGCGAAACGTTCCAATGTCCGCCGTCTTCGGTGATGACCGTTACCGTTTTCTTGTTGTAGCGAGTGAGCATGCCATTTAACGGAGGATGCCCATCAGGTTGAAACGTGACCCGGTCCCCGATTTTGAAATCCAGCATCTCAGCGTGTGCGCGCATTTGGCGCAACAACCGCAAACGCGCCACGATTCTATTGTTGAGATCGATGAGTTCCGCTTCGGTGAGCCTATCAATGTCTATCTTCATCACTTCTCCTGAATTCTCTCAAACCGGATCTCTTTCTCTGTGCCCTGGCGCTTCTCTTCCTTTCTGGCTTGCTGTCGTGAGAGTAGCTCTTCAAGAGAGATCACCTCGGCAGGCTGAGGCACTCCAAAACGTTTGAGGTAGAGCTGCTCGAGAAACTGCGGCAGGGACGCCTTCCATCGCTCCTGGCGATCATTCGCCATACCACCGAGCTTGGCGGGATTGAGGCCCAGCTCCCTCGCCATTTGCACGTGAGCATGAGACAGGCGATACCTTTTTCGCGCTTCGAACCAGGGGACCAGCTTCTGCGGGATGCGTTTACTCATATCGTGGCAAGAAATCTAAGCGAGACTTTGACGGTTGCACGATCTTAGTACGTCAGCACGAATGATGTCCAAAATATTCTTGCGACCGACGATGCCGCCATAGAAACATGGCAGCGCCGGCGTCATCAGCCTGACCAGGCTGGAGAGCGGCAGAGCCGCAGCTTACATCCTCGAAATACTCCGTATGATACGCCTTTCGAACGGGTGATCAAGATTCGCGACGGGGCAGTTAGCCTGCGGCTCGGCCGCCTGATGTGCGGTGGCGGCTCTGCCCCACCGTTCATGCTGACCCCAAACTCAATGGGCTGCGCCCGACATCATGGGGGCAGAGCCCCGAATTCATAGAAGCATCTCCCGGAAGGTCTCTGACTGTCTCCGACCTTCCGATAGCAACTGAATTAAGTTTGGGGCTACGCCCCATATTCAGCAAAGGGTCAATTACATTCATTTGAATCCAGTGCGCGCGGGATTGGTTGAGACGGCCATTGATTACCGCTGGTCCAGCGCGCGAATCTGGCAGCGATGTCCGATGGAGGATGAGCCGCTGATGGTCGATATTGATCGCATCGAATGGAGACGCGGGGCGTAGCCCCAGAAGTTTGGTGGCCGTCTTTCGGAAGGTCGGAGACACTTCCGCACATCAGGCGGCGGAGCCGCGAAGATTAGTCAGCGGACGCAGCGCAACCAAATCTCGCACATGCGGCACCTTCATCTCCAGCACCATGACGGTGATAATGATCGCCTCCAACTGCGGTCTGGTTTCTTCAGTCCTTAGACTCAAGTGTCTCAGGCGTGCAACATCACTGACTTGGTCGAGGAGTTTTCGTTCTAGCATTTGCTGCATGATACTGCTTTCAGCGTATTATCGTGCAGTTGTGATTTCGAATCAGTGAGTGATTCCGTCGATGGAGCAGACACCGGTGCCAACCTACCTGCTTGACACTTCCGCAGTTCGGCTTGCCGCAGGGGATCGACTTGCCAAGAAAGCCTCCGCCGCAGCCCTCATGGCGTCGCCATTTTGCTTTTGGGAGACTACATCCCATTTACAAGACGAGGGGGACTTTGCCCGCATCAAGGCAAACCTCATGAAGTTCCGCCACCTGAAGCTCCTCAATGAGCCGACGGCCTTAGCTGAACACGACCTTGCCTTAGCTCAGATCGACGTCGACGATAGTCTTGAAGTGCCAGACGTCATCTACGCGGCCCTTGCCGCCCTTCGGGAGTCGAACTCGATAGAGGAGTTTTTCAAATGTCGAATCCGTGACGGCAAGGGCGTTGTGCGACGGCTTGACGGATGCGTTGCACGGATTCAGGAAATGTTGGCGCACGGCGAATCAGGATTCAGCGACTTCATTGCAAACGTTCGACAGCTACTAACAGACCAAACGGTAGTCCTAAACACGCCGGACGATTACCACGCCAGTATTCTTGACCTCACGAACGGGTGGTGGATACAAGTGAAGGAACGCACCGATCTGACAGACGGGTCCTACCAGAATCTGATACGGCGCGGCTACTTCTTCTACGCATATGTACTCTACCGCTCCGCGGACTACGCGGCGCGCCCTAGCGCCAGGATTGAAATGAACGACTTCGAAGACGCAAAGTTGCTTCTACACTTGTCAATTGATGACGACATCACGGTACTGACATCAGACAAGGACCTGAGGAAGTGCTTACAGCAGGCCGTCGATACGCTCAACGGGATTGGCGACGATTGGTACAAGACCAACGTCAAGGTGTGCGACACGGAATCATTCCTTGTGGGGAAATAGCCAGCGCTGCCGATGCTCTTAATCGAGCGTTAACGTGTTGACCTCGCCGATGGCTTGGCCCTCGGCCTTTCCATTTCACTACTCGCGAGAAGAAAGGCGCCCACGCCTTTCGGATCGTTGGTGACGACCTTCTCACTCAAGTAGTACTGATAGCTTCCATCGCGATAAGGATTGCCACCCAAACCGCCGACGCTTACGGTGCCTTTGAGATTAACCTGTCCGTTAGGTTGGGTCTCAATAAATTGATTAATGATTCCTCGATAGCCTTTCTCCGCGACCTTTAGATAAGTGGCCGGCAAGTAGCCCTGGCGCACGCCTTTGGCTAATCCATAAACGAACATGCACGACGCAGAAGCCTCGAAATAATTGCCGGCCGCACTTCCTTTGTCCAGGACTTCGTACCACAAACCTGATTTCGCGTCCTGATATTTTGCAATGGCCGCCGCAGTGTCCTCTAATTTCGCGATCAGTGATTCTCGCTGCGGATGTTTCTTTGGAAAGTAATCCAGCACGTCGACCAAAGCCATTCCGTACCATCCGACGGCCCGGCCCCAAAAGTTAGGCGACTGTCCAGTCCGCGGATTGGCCCAACGCTGCTGCCTGGATTCGTCCCAGCCGTGATAGAGCAGGCCTGTATTTCGATCGCGCGCATGCAGGTCCATCAACGCAAACTGCTTCGCGATGTCGTCGAAATCTGCATCCTCATGCAGAGTCTGCGCATACTCCGCGTAGAACGGCTCGGCCATGTACAAGCCGTCAAGCCACATTTGATAGGGATAGATCTTCTTGTGCCAGAACCCGCCGTCGGAAGTACGTGGCTGGGTCTTCAACTGAGCGCGCAAAAGCGTGGCCGCCTTGAGGTACTTTTCTTTTTCCGTGACCTTATAGAGCAGCAGCAGAACCCTGCCGTTGAGTATGTTGTCGAGGTTGTAGTCGTCAAGCCTGTACGTCTTAATCGTGCCATCATCGCTTACAAATTGATCGATGCTGCGCTGGATGTACTTGAAGTAATTCCCGTCACCCGTGTCACGCCAAACGCGCTCCATGCCTTTCAGCACGACGGCCTGTTCGTAACTCCATCTCGCAGGTCTGCCCGATTCCGCCCCGGGATAGTCCTTCCAAAGCGTCATCACAGTCTCGGCCATCTTCTCCGACCACGGCTTAGGCTGGCCCTTGACTGAAGCCGGCGCGGCAGTCAAGAGCAACGAAAGGAGAATAAACTGACAGATCGTTTTCATATTTTTGAGCCGACGATAATGGTGCCCCCGGCGCGATTCCAACGCGCGACCTTCCGCTTAGGAGGCGGACGCTCTATGCAACTGAGCTACGGGAGCACACTGAGGTGAATGGTAAATGGTAAATGGGGAATGGTAAAGCGTCAGTATCCAGTCGTCCGTGGATAGTTGAAAGTGGCAGTCAAGGCAAGGGTGAGAACGCGGCAAACAACCACGGCCACCTAATACTGACTGCTGACTACTGGTTGCTGGTTGTGATACGCTGCGACGCCGTCGAGTGCGCCTCTGTCCGCGCACAGAAATCATATGATTCTGGACCTGTTGGAAAATGGTAATCCGTCGCGTCTCGCGCTCGCCGTGCCGGGAGGCGGACCGAAATTCACTTACGATCAGTTGCGGGCGCAAGTAAATCGGCTGGCCCACGAACTGCGCCAGGCTGGCCTGGGCCGCCACGATCGGATTGCGATGGCCTTACCAAACGGAATCGAAATGATCGTTTCGTTTCTGGCGTCGTCGATGGTGGGCACGGCTGCGCCCCTGAACCCGGCATACACTCGGGACGAGTTCAAGTTTTACCTCGAAGACACCGGCGCGCGCGCACTGATTCTCCCGCGTCAGAATACCGAGGAAGCCAGGGCCGCAGCCGGAGATAACGTGCTGATTATCGAAGCGGATCTCGACAGCGAGGGTCGCGTTCAGTTTTCCTCTGCTCACAATCGCGCCGCTGCTCGCACCGGTAACGATCCAAGTCCCGAGAATATCGCTTTGATCCTGCACACCAGCGGGACTACCAGCCGGCCGAAGCGGGTGCCTCTGTCGCACGCGAATCTGATGACCTCAGCGCGCAACGTGGCGGACACTTACAAGCTCACGCCGGACGACGTTTCGTTGTGCGTAATGCCGCTGTTTCATGTTCACGGCCTGGTGGCCTCGACGCTGGCGACGTTTTTCACGGGAGGCACGGTGGTCGTGCCGCTTAAATTCAATCCACTCTCATTCTGGTCAACTGTAAAGGAACACCGAGCCACCTGGTATTCCGCGGTGCCGACGATTCACCAGGTGCTGTTGTCGAGAACCAAAGCAGGAGCAAGGCCGGTGGGCGCTGAATACTTGCGCTTCGTTCGTTCATGCAGTGCGGCCCTGGCGCCGCAGACGATGGTAGACATTGAAGAGCGATTTGGAGTCCCAATTCTGGAAGCTTACGGAATGACTGAGGCTGCGCATCAGATGGCTTCGAATCCTTTGCCGCCGGGCGCGCGCAAGCCCGGTTCGGTCGGACGCGGGACATCAGTTGAGATTGCAATTCTGGACAAGCAAGGCGAGGAGTTGCCGCCGGGCGCAACCGGCGAGGTGTCAATCAAGGGTCCAAATGTCTTCAGTGGCTATGAAGGCAACAACGAAGCAAACGCCGAAAGCTTTTCGAATGGCTGGTTCCGCACCGGCGATCAAGGCTAT
This sequence comes from Acidobacteriota bacterium, assembly GCA_003222845.1. GTDB lineage: Bacteria > Acidobacteriota > Blastocatellia > Pyrinomonadales > Pyrinomonadaceae > UBA11740. The sequence continues at coordinate 11,422 of QHXG01000179.1, forward strand.
CTGGACCACGAAGGTTATTTGACTCTGGTTGGACGTCTCAAGGAGTTGATTAATCGTGGCGGAGAAAAAATTTCACCGCGTGAGATCGACGAAGCGCTGATGACGCATTCCGCGG
>QHXG01000180.1 GCA_003222845.1 Acidobacteriota bacterium
TTCTTCTTATACGCCGCACTTTGGCGAAGAGCCGCCGCTGGTGGGCACGCGCGGCGCCGGCAACATCTTTTTCGGTAACTGCAATCTGCGGTGCGTCTATTGCCAGAACTATCAGATCTCGCAAACGCATAAAGAGCAAATCAAAAACGAAGTGACGCACGAACGCCTGGCCGAGATGATGCTCGAGCTGCAGGCGCAGGGCTGTCACAACATCAACTTTGTTTCACCGACACACTTCGCGCCGCAGATGGCGCGCGGAATTCTGATCGCCGCCGAACAGGGTCTGCACCTGCCGATCGTTTACAACACCAACGCTTACGATTCGGTTGAAGTGCTGAAACTGCTCGACGGCATCGTCGATGTTTATTTGCCGGATTTGAAATACGCCGAAGACGAAGCGGGATTTCTGTATTCGAAAGTGCGCAGCTATCGCGAATGCTCACGCGCCGCAATCTCCGAAATGCATCGCCAGACAGGTGACGAACTGGTTTACGGCGAAGACGGTTTACTTAAGCGCGGCCTGGTGATTCGTCTATTAGTTCTGCCGAACGATATTGGTGGCGTGCGTGAGTCTTTAGAATGGATCCGCGATGAACTGAGTCCCGGCGTCGCCGTTTCGCTGATGGCCCAGTACTATCCGACAAACGTCGCGGGGATGAAGCAGCGTTACGCCTTACTTTCACGCCGGATCACCGAATCAGAATGGCTGCGCACGGTGTCGGCGTTGGATGAATTAGAGATGGAAGAAGGGTGGATGCAGGAATTCGACGGCGCCGCGTTTTACTACCGGCCTGACTTTAATGATCGCGATACGCCGTTTCGGGACGTGAGGGATTTTCAGAGTTAGCGAAATAGTTACAGAACCGCGAGCGGTAGCGACCGGATCGAGACTAATATCTGGAGTGCATTTAGATCCGGTCGCTACCGCTCGCGGTTCTGTAACTATCACCTGGTAGTCGGCAACTGCGGACGACGCGGCGGCGCGGCCTCGGGTTCTTCTTCGGCCTGGAAATTCGCGAACACGTCTTTATTAACCTTGATCTTCCCAGCCTGATCCAAGCGGCTGCGCTGGACAGCAAGATAGTCTTCGAAAACCTGGTTCTTGCGTTCAGTCTGCGCGGTCTGCATCAGCGAGTCGCGCTGCTTGGCAAATTCGGTCAGGTCGGCTTCCGTGCGTTTCGTTACGCCAAAGACGAGGTAGTTTTCGTTCAGAAAAACCGGTTTCTGGATAACTTCGCCGGCTTTGGCGGCATATAGGGGATCGTCGATCAATGTGCTCGATCCGGCCTCGCCGAGCGGCGTCGCCAACTTGTAGTTAGCTTCGGCCTTTGCTTCAAATCCCAGCTTGGCAGCGGCGGCTTTCAAATCTCCCGGCGTCTTGGCGTTAGCGATGATTTCTTTTGCCTTGTCTTCCAACTGACCTTTAGCCTTTTCGTCCTTGACTGCTTTCGTGACTTTGTCCTTCACTTCGTCGAAATCGGGAATGCGCGGATCGCGTTTCTCAACCAGCATCGGTACCGCGAAACCGTTCTTGATGCCCACGCGCTCGCTCACGTCGTTTGGATTGTTGAGCGGGGCAATCGCATCTTCGAACTGCTGCGAGCTGCCGATGTTGGGCACATCATCGCCGGGTTTGATGAACGGCGTCTCGCGCACCATCTCGGCGGGTGTCATCTTGGCTTGAGCGGCGAGTTCCTGCGCGACTTTCTGCGGGTCCTTCGTTTCCTTCAAACGATCCTGGGCCTGCTGCGCAATCTTCTGCGCGATCGTGTAGCCGCGGCGATTGCGGAGGGAGACCAGCAGTTCAGGCTTGGCATCGTCGAAGGTCTTCGGCACTGCATCACCCCTTCGCAGGATGTAGTACGCGTTCTTGTACTTGATCGGATCGGTAATGTCGCCTGGTTGCATATCCAGGACTTTCTGATAAGGGTCGTCAGACTTATTCGGGTTTTTCTTGACGATGCCGTTAACGCGTCCGCCGTTCTTGGCGGTGGCCGAGTCTTCAGAATTTCCTTTGGCGATTTCTGCGAAAGCATCTTCGGTCGATGTGCCTGCGGTGCCCCGAGCCTTAGCAACTACATCTTCAGCCTTCTTCTTCACCGTATCATCCAACGCCGGGGTCGCCACCTTCAAAACTATCTGCTGCACTTTTACGCCGGCTTGCTTGTATTCGGGCTTCAGGCTGTCGTATTCGTCGTGCAATTCCTTTTCGGTTATTTCCGTCTTTTGCCCCGACTTGTCCTGATCGATAAAGAGGTAGCGAATCTTTTTCTGTGGCACCAGGATGTTGTAATCCGTCTTGTGCTTTTCGTAGAAGGCCTTTAGCTCGTCTTCGCTGGGTTGAATCTTCTCGGCCAGCTTGCTGGCAGAAACGACGACATAAGTCAGATCGAAAGTCGTGTTCTTGCGCTTGAAATCTTCGCGCACGTCGTCTTCAGAAATGCGCACGCTGGCGGTGATGAAGGCTTCGAGCTTTTCGCGCGCAATGTCATCAGCCACGCCGCGCTCGAACATCGGGATGTCGCCAACGCGTTCCTGGTAACGACTCATGTCAAACTTTCCCGAGGCGTCGAGCAACAGAAACTTTCCGGTCGGATCGCGAAAGGTATTGGCAATCCGCTCCTTGACTTCGCCTTCGGATGCTCCCAGACCCAGGCGTCTAGCTTCCAGGACAGCCACCTTTTTCATGATCAAGCTGTCCAAAATCTTTTCGTCGGTGTAGCCCATCTGCATCAGGCTTATTTGCCCGCCGAACTGGCTAAATTGCTGTTGAATGCGCTGTTTCTGGGTGGCGAATTCGCCCACGGTGATCTCTTCACCGCCGACGGTCGCCAGCACTTCCGAGCTGCGGGTAGGTTCAATCTGGCTTGATCCGCTGTTGGGCCGGAAAAAAAGAACGAGACTGACGGCCATCAGCCCGACGAATCCGAGGATTAGGACGTTGCGGGTGCGTTCCAGCTTACTGAGTTGCTTGAGCATCTATAAAGACCTTTTCTATGTGATCTCGAAACTGTGAATTCTAATTGAGGAGATTCGCTGCTGCAACCGGCGGAGAGATGATGAGTGCGCAAAAAATGTACGTTTTCCCCTTGCTGCATCCTTCGCCCCTTGGGAGAGGGCAGCCCCCAAACTCCGAACCACATTTGGCAACTCGCTTTGCGGCCACTATACTCAATTCGACTTAACCGCCACGCTCAAACCTTGCGATCAGAAAATTCACAGCCGGCGACGGAGCAGAAGGCGCTTAGCGCTAAAGGCTTTCGTTTTGCGATTGTCGCGAGCCGCTGGAACGATTCAATCGTGTCGCGTTTGATTGACGGCGCGCATGACGCACTCAAGGAGCTATCGGCAGACGAAAACACGTTTGAGATTTTTCGCGTGCCGGGTTCGTTTGAGATTCCGCTCTGTGCTTTGAAAGCGGCAGAGTCCGGAAAATTCGATGCGGTGATTTGTCTCGGTGTGATCATCAGAGGCGAGACACCACATTTCGATTACATCGCCACCGAGACCGTGCGCGGGATCGGCGAAGCGGCCTTGAAGACCGGCGTGCCATTGCTGTTTGGCGTCATTACGGCGGACAATATCGATCAGGCAATCGATCGCGCTGGCGAGAAACTGAGCAACAAAGGCTTCGAAGCAGCCAGAGCGGCGGTTGAGCTGGCTAATCTTTATCAGGAAGTTTTTGCGAAGTGATGAGTCATGAGTGATGAGTAATGAGTCAATGACGAATCTTTTCTCTTCACTCCTCCGGATTGGTAAGAAGAATGTAGAGCAAGACCCTTGCTCTCATCACTCATCACTCATCACTCATCACTGATTTTATGGGTTCGCGTCGTAAGGCGCGCGAGTGCGCCTTGCAAATGCTCTTTGCGGCTGACGTTGCGGGAACGCGCGGAGACGATCTCGCGCGCACCTTCTGGTCTGAATTGGCTGATGGCGAATTAGAGCCCGTCGCGCATGACTTCGCCACCCGGCTGGCGCTGGGCACACTCGCGAACCTGCAAGAAGTCGATGAGCGAATTCGCTCGCGCGCCGAACACTGGCGTATCTCGCGCATGGCGCTGGTGGATCGTAACGTCCTGCGTCTCGCCGTTTACGAATTCCTGCACGAAGCCACGCCGCGCACCGTGACGATAAACGAGGCCCTCGAAATCGCCCGCCGATTTTCATCTTACGAGGCCACACAATTCATCAACGGAATTCTTGACGCCATCAAACGCGATCTGGATGAAGAGTCGCCTGAACCTGAAACGATTAGCAGCGAAGAAATTGAAGAACGAGGAACCGACAAAGACAGCGAAGCGTCCTAGTTGAGAGCTTTCCTACTCCGGATTGGGCTAAACTCACGGCGCTGCGAGGCAGCAAAAGAAACCTACAAACTCAAAACTACTGGAGGATGCGAATCTTGAAAAAAACAATTCTTGTTTTGACTTTGCTCATGCTCCTTGCGGGTTGCAAGATGGGCGGCATTAGAGGATCGGGTACTCGCAAGTCCGAGAAGAAAGAAGTGCCGGCTTTCAAAGCCATCGAAACTGGAGGCGCTTTCGATGTCGAGATCACTTGTCAAAAACCGCAGAGCGTGGAAATCGAAGCCGACGACAATCTGCTGCCGCTCCTTGAGACCGATGTGAGTGACGGTGTACTGCATGTCGGAATGAAGCAGAATTATCATTCGCGGAAGTTAATCGCTCTGCGCATCGCGGTTCCCGATCTGAATCGCATTACTATCAGCGGCGCGGGCACAGCACGCGTGACCGGTGTGAAAAACGAAAACTTTGTAATCAACTCAACCGGCGCGGCAAAAATCGAGGCGAAGGGCGAGACGAAGGCAGTCGAGATTCGCAACTCGGGCGCCGGCTTGATCGACGCGCATGAACTGCGCAGTTCCAAGGCTGAGGTGAACCTCAGCGGCGCCGGACAGGCCGAGGTGTACGCCAGCGAACAGTTGGACGTAACCATCTCCGGCGTTGGTCGCGTCACTTACGCCGGCCAACCCAAGGTTATCAACAAAAACATTTCGGGCATCGGCACCGTCAGTGCGAGGGACTAATGGGTCTAATGTCATAAATGATCGCGAAACAAATTCAATCTAGTAAACCTCAAGGTCAGGAAGGGTGGCTTGCCCCCGCTCTTTCGTTGTGTCATCTTTTGGAAAACAAAAGACAAGCGGGCGCAAGCCACCCTTCCTGCGCGGCAATCTCATGGAGTATTTTGCGAAGACGACTTTGACGGTGAAGTGATCGTTGCAAAATACGGATTAGGACGAATCATGGCTATTGCTTTCTTTGCATTCTTTGGTGTCATCGTCGGAGCCAGCCTTCAGTATTTGTTCACCAGGTTGTTAGAAGAGCGAAAACATAGACAATCTCTACAGACTGAAGCGTATACCGATTACATACGAGCCGTCGCAGAGGCGAGACACATAGACCTCTACACCGAGAGAGCGTCAATTTTCGCTCGCCTAGCCGACGCCAAGTCGCGCATTTGCCTCTACGGCTCGCCCGAAGTGATAGCCAGATTGGCAGAGTTTGAACGTAAAGGCGGATTGATCGTAAATGACGAGCAACGCCAAGCGTTCATGCAAGTAATAGAAGCGATGAGAGGAAGCTCACCACTGCCAAGTTCAGAAGTCGAAGTCATTTTGCTGGGCGAGACCAAAAAACAAACGGTTCGTCAACAGATCTATTCGTCATAGTCCCTCTTAACCAGCCTTGAGATTTTTCTGTGCGCTGTAGTGTTCGTCAAGGCCACGCCGGATGAACTGCTTGATCAAGGCCTGTCGAGTCATATTTAGTCTTTTTGCCGTCTTGTCCAATTCATCCATCATTCGCTTGTTCAGATCAATCCCGAGATTCTCAAGAGGCGGCATCATCTTACCCTTGTTCGTGAAGTAGGAAGATATGTCTTGCCCCTTGTCAGCTTGGCGAGCTATTGATTCCGCGGACGCCGTGCGTTTTGTTTTAGAGGTTTTCTTCATAAAGCTTTTGCTCCTCGCGAGTGGATCTCCACAACGTCACGAGGTGATAGTATTCCCCATCATTGTCTTCCCTGATTTCAAGAATCAGCGAATGGAGCCGCCCTTTGACCCAGCCGATTGCGCGATACTGGTAGGGTTGATCCACTCTCCGATCCATATAATAAGGGTACCTGAAAATCTCCTGAACTTCTTCAAGACCAATCCCGCGCTTCGGATTCTTTCTGAGAGCAATGCTCTTCTTCTTGTCAAACTTGAAGCGCATGAGAGGACGCTATAGTATCACGATTCGCGAACCCAAAAATCGTCCAATAGCTATTCAAGGTTATGGTCAGATATGCTTTGCCAAAGGCCATGACCATTCTGGAGGACTCAATGAAAACCACAACCGCATTCTTTTTACTCCTCGGTGTTTTCATCACTTGCCTGGCCCAAACGCCTCAATCCGATCGCCAACAATTCATCCGCGTCGAAGCCGCAGTGATCGCTTTGACCCATGTACGCGTGATCGATGGCACTGGCGCCGCGCCGCTCGAGGATCAGACGATCGTGATCACCGACGGCAAGATTCAATCGATCGCTTCGACCGCCAGTGCGAAGGTCCAATCCGGCGCGCAGATTCTAGATCTCAAAGGCTATTCCGTCTTGCCGGGATTAGTCGGCATGCATGACCACATGTTCTTTCCGATGGGCGGCTCGCCGCCGATGTATTCCGACATGGGCACCAGTTTCCCACGCCTGTATCTCGCGCTCGGCGTCACCACGATTCGCACTACCGGCAGTGTGGCGCCTTACACCGATTTGGAAATCAAGCGGCTCATCGACGGCGGCCGAATGATTGGACCGAAGATGCACGTCACGGCGCCTTATCTGGAAGGCCGCGGGTCGTTCACGCCGGTGATGCACGAACTGACCGGGCCCGAAGACGCGCGACGCATGGTGAACTTCTGGGCGGATCAAGGCGCGACCTCGTTCAAAGCGTATATGAACATCACGCGCGACGAGTTGCGAGCGGCGGTCGAAGAAGCGCACAAGCGCGGGCTGAAAGTCACGGGTCATCTGTGCTCGATTGGTTATCGCGAAGCGGCGGAGATCGGCATTGATAATCTCGAACACGGCTTGCTCCCCGATTCCGAGTTCGTTCCCAACAAACAACCCGACAAATGTCCGGGCGCAGCCGTGAACGCCAGCCTGCGGCAATTGGACCTCAATAGCGATGCGGTCAAGCAAACCATTCACACGCTGGTTGCCAGGAACGTCGCCCTCACTTCGACTCTGCCGGTGTTCGAAGCCGGCGCGCCATTGGCGCAAAGTGGAATCGGCGCCGCGAGCGCAGTCATGAATCCGCGCGTGCTTAATGTAATGAACACCGACGCGCGCGTTCGTTATCTGACGGCCCGCGCGCGTATCCCGGCCGATTCGCCTACGCCGGCGCTGGTGCGCAAGTCGATGGAATTCGAGCGCGCGTTTGTCGCGGCAGGTGGGTTACTAATGGCGGGCCTCGATCCCACGGGCAATGGAGGCATAGTTGCGGGCTTCGGCGACTTGCGCGAGGCCGAATTGCTGGTCGAAGCGGGCTTCACTCCAATCGAAGCGATCAAGATTGCCAGCTTCAATGGCGCCAAGTTCCTCGGCGAGGACGCGCGAATCGGCTCAATCGCTGCGGGCAAACAGGCTGATTTGATCATTGTGAAAGGAAATCCCGCCGCCAACATTACCGACATCGAAAAAGTCGAAATCGTCTTCAAAGACGGCGTTGGCTATGATTCAGAGAAATTGATCCAGTCGGTGCAGGGATTGGTGGGGATAAGGTAGCCCTCGCTTGAAAGAGTTCCCTCTCCCTTTGGGACCAGAGGGAGAGGGAACTATCTTTCGCCGCGAGCGGCTTCGACTTGGGTTTCGAGCTCAACCGCCAACTTCTTCATTCCCGGTTGGCCCATCGGCTCCAGCCAGCGAAGCGACTCGTCGAGCACGCGCCGCTGGTGCTCGGGCCACTTCGCGTTGCCGGCAATGCTTCCGAGTTGGCCTTCGTAGTATGCCAGGCGCGGAGGTCTCGCGTGTTCCATCACCTCGCGCACAACCCCTAACGTGATGGTCGGAATCCCAGCACTTTCAATTGCCCGTGCCGCCAGGGCCACGGATTGATGACAAAGAAGGGAGGCGGGAATCAAAAGCGCGGCCTGAACTTCTTGGCGTTTCAGACGCTCGACCACCTTGGGAAGCATTTCATCTGCCAGCCGGGCGGCATCAGGAATAAATCCACAGAAACTCCAGAAGACGGAAGACAACTGGCCAATCACACGATTCGCCCGGAACTCGGCGAGACGGTCCAGCGGTATCTGAACATTCGGATCCTGCTGCACGAAACGCGGGTCGTAACCGCGAGCCGCAAATAGTAAGTCACTCAGATCAATCTCGCTGGGAATCTCGCGAAAGGTGAAATCGCCGTCGGTAGCGCTGGTATCAAACGGGTCTGTGCCTTCGATGTAAGCTCCAGCCGAAGAGATCAGCGCCAGGTTCAGCATTGGCAGGGCGCGGCGAAGTGGCGTAAATGGTGAACGAGTGTTTTCAACGAATGGATAGTGCTCGATGCTGTCGATCGGATGCGGCTTTACTTTCCAGGCTCCATATCGTTTTTGCCAGGAATCAAGTTGTTCGATAACTTCCACGGAGTTCCTTTAAGAGATCAACCACCCGTCGCAAGTGGCTCTGACTCGCGTCTCACCCCGGCCATAATGAGGAATGCTATCAGGCCGGCGACGACAGCTACTCCCATCACGGCGGTCGAATAGCGATGCAAACTATCGAACTCGATCCGTCGCGGATCGTTGCCAGCAATCTGATCGATTGGCGCAGACAATGAAGCGCGAATTGCCAGCATTCTCGCCGAGATTAACCAATGACTGACGCCGGTCATGATAGCTAGAATCGCTAGCGAAATCATCTCGGCAAATCTCACCAGACGGCCTTCATGCTTGCTGACGAAGTATGCTGTGATCAGCAGAAAAAGGCCAATCTCAAAACCGCCCCGATTAATTATCGCCAGCAGGCGCGTGACGATCGTGCCCGCCAGTTCGTTGGCGTTCGCGAGATTAGCGGCGCGCAGTACGCCAAAGAGATTCGGCGCGACCGCGGCGCCAAAGAAGATCGCGGCGCCCAACCATAGCCCGAGCAGCAAAGGCCGCAACGGTTTCAATATCGCGTCAAGGATTTTCAAGTTTGGTTCGATATGCTTTAGCTTGTCGCGCCTGTCAGAACCGCCTGCGGTAGCGGGCCGTTGATCGCTGGTTTTAGAGTGATCAGTGTTGAAGTTCAACCGCCCGCTACCGCAGGCGGGCCTGACTCGGCTAATAACTTGATCTTCGGTGGCTCGAAATCCGGCGCTTCGATCTCGCGCGGATCGGGAACGCTCAGCAGCCACGCCAGCGCCCGATCCAATTGTGCCTGATAGTCTTCCACGTCGAGCGACATGAACACACGACGATTCAATCGAGCAAATTTCTCCTTCGCCATCAGATACATTCGCCGCGCCGCGCCAGGCCGGCCAATCTGCAGATGATGAAAGGCGACTGCTGATTGAATCATCGCCTGGAGAAAGAGTTTTTCGTCCACGCTAACCGGACCCATCCAGCGTTCTTCCCACGCATCGTGCGCGGCGTGATACTCTCCGGCATTGTATAGATCGATGCCGGCAATGTACTCGACGGGATACGCGATGAGATGCTCCTTCGTATAATACATGCGAACAGTATTGTGAGTCGTCAGCAACAGAGACGCAAACTAAAATCGTTATAAGACTTCAGGAATGGTTCAGAAAACTCGTCCCTACATAATAAGACGCAGCGTGACAGGTCTGGGATTATTTGCCACTGAGCCAATTCCGAAAGGTAAGCGCATCATCGAATACACTGGTCCGCTTATTTCCAACGAAGTCGTCGAAAGAAGCAACGGTAGATATTTTTTTGGAGTCAATTCCAAGTGGTCAATCGACGGCAGCGGGCGCAGCAACATCGCCCGTTACATCAACCATTCTTGTCGGCCGAACGCGGAAGCATTTATCTCTGCCCGTAGAGTTTGGATTTGGTCAAGGAGAAATATCCGAGTCGGAGAAGAGATCACTTACGACTATGGCGAGGAATATTTCGAAGGCGTTATCCAACCAAGGGGCTGCAAATGCCCAAAATGCCGCGAGACAGAAACCCGACCGTCAGGGAGGGTGCGCAAAAAACACTCAAGCCCGCCGCCCCAGACGAGAAAGTCAACACCTATTTCCCCTTCGGAAAATAACCTTCGCGCGAGCGAACGTGCAACTGCGGTTGTGCAGGCGTACTTACATTGATTCGCCTAAAGCTTGTGCCGCCCGCCTTATTATTCGAATAATATTGAAGCAGGTACTGTGACCGAATCTCAGACGCGATCTGCTGAAAGATCCCGCTCAACTCGCTTTCATTTCGGGGAACGAAGGCGGCCCCGCCCGTAGCCGCGGCGATGCGCTCCATTCCTTCTTCCGATCGCGCAGTGCGCACATTCAGATGCATCGTTCGGCCGCTTGGATTGATTGAATAGAAGGTAATTTCCGCGCGCTGCACTTCCCGTTGCGTGTCCAGTTGCGCCTTGCGAATAAGCTGAAGCTGAGCGTCCACGCCGATAAGCTTCATGCTGTCCGAGCGGTTTTGAGCAGCGGAGACTCCAAGGATTCTCGCGGTATCATCGCCATCTGAAATAACCACGACGATGCGCCGCCGGCTGCTCGAAGACGATTTGTCGAGATAGTTTGCGGCAGCCAGAACCGAATCGAAGAACGCCGTGTAACCGTTAGACGGAGTGACCGTCAGCAACTTCCGCGCGGCAAGCTGCGCCGTCGTCAGTGGCTGAATCATCCGTGGCGATTCGTCGATGGCAAAAATGGTCGCTCGATCTTCAGGCTTCAAAACCTGTTGCAGAAAACTTGCCGCTGCTTGTTGCTCAAATGCAAAGCGCGCGACCACGCTGCCCGAAACATCGATCAAAAGGGCGATATCAAGCGGCACTTGTTCGGGATCACCGAGCTGTGCGATCTCTTGCGGATGACCATCCTCTTCGATCCGAAAGTCACTGGTCTTCAGTCCCAGCACTGGTTGACCCTGCGTATTAGTAACTGAAACCGGCGCCATGACCAAATTAGAGCTGACGCGGACTACTTCGTATTCAGGGGTTGGGGTGGGCTTTGGCTTGTAGCGTGGAGCCGGAGGCGGAGGCGGTAGCTGCTTGATCTTTTGCGCGCCAGCGGGCACGCTGAGAAAAATCGCGCAAGAAAAAAACGCCAGCGTGATAAACACC
>QHXG01000629.1 GCA_003222845.1 Acidobacteriota bacterium
CAAGACACGAGAGGTGGATGGTCTAAAGACAATGATGATCCTGCTGAACAACTGGGACGACCTCAAGCGAAACAACAAGGTGCTCTACACGACCGATCCAACAACAAACCGGTCAGAGGCCCGTTATGTCGTAACGGATCTTGGCGGCACGCTCGGCCGCGCCGCGGGGCTAGGCGGTGGCCGAAGCAAGAACGATCTCAAGGGATTTCAATCGGAGCGCTTCGTGCGCGGCATCGACAAGAAAGGCGTAGTAAAGTTCAACTATCCCGTGCGCCCAACCAAGCTCGGACTATTTTCGATCTTCTACCCACCTCTTTTCTTCCGCGAACAACGACGAGCCAAATCTATGCGCGGCATTCGTGTCGAGAACGCCGCCTGGATCGGCTCGCAACTCTCGAAGCTGTCCGACGACCAACTGCGCGATAGCCTTCGCGCCGCCGGTTACGATCGCGCCGCGACCGAAGCCTACGTGCGCACACTGAGTAGCCGCATCAACCAACTTAATCAATTATCGCAATCACAAATCGCCGTCCGGCAACGGCGATTAAAGTGAGCGCCGGCACCTTAACGCGAAGCGGCCTTTTTTACTCGCTGCTTACGCGGCGTGGCGTATCATGCGCGTGCCGACATTTTCGCTTAAAATCATTCAAGCTGTATCTGTCGGGTCAAATTTGATCCTCGAACCTCCGTGCGCGGCCGCACAGTACGGGCAAGATGCGCGTGTCACATCAAAACAGGGCAACACCTTTTTTATGTTGATGTTTAGGCTTTATCTGTGTATCATGCCGCTACCTCGTGGACAGGAAACTGACGAGAGCGCTTCTCGCCAAATCCCCCGTAACTACTCTAAGTCCAGTCTGAGTGTCAGTCCCATGATGATTTGTCTAAGCTCACGCTTCCACAAGGCGTAATGGCACTACCCTCCAGATTGGCTCTAACGACTGCGGTGTGAGAACGAGACGATGCACTGAAAGCATTGCGCTCGGGCCATCTTGCAATCCTGGTTTCCCGGGATCGAAGCATCTTCGTCGAAGCTTTTCCGGGGATCTCCTAGAGAACTCTAAGCGACTCGCACAAGTGAGCGCATAACATTACCTTGACTAGAAACAAGAGAAAGAGAGAAAACTCATGGCAAAAAAGCCTGAAGATTTAGCAACTTCAACAGTAGAGAACGAGAGGGCTCAGTTCACGAGCCTGCTTGCGCAGAATCCAAACTATTTTGGCACTCTTGCCGAGAGCCAATTTGAAGCTGTTGCCCAAATCGCCGGCAACACGAAATACGAGGAATTGACCTGCGTGGGATTCAACCCGGACCTTAACAGGCTCGAGGCCACGCTCCAAATCAAGCAGTCCTTTGGTTATCGCGGTAACCTGTGTACCGCAGGCTCCACGGAGTACGTCAGATTCTTCATCAACTACGGCGGCGGTTGGGAAGACGTCGGGGTCGCGGCGGTCAACGTTCACGATATTCCTGACCAACAAGACTGCTCAAAACTTCCGACCAAGCCGCTCGTGTACGTCGTCACCCACACGCTCGATCCGAAACGCGATTTCTGCCGCCACCCGGTACTGCCAACGGTGCGTGCGATTTTATCCTGGGAATCCGTGCCGGGTACCAATCCAAACCAACCGCCCGTTTGGGGAAACGTGTTGGACAGGCATATTCAAATCAAACCGCGCCCATGGTTTCTGATTGATGTACTAGATTCAATCAGCGTCGGGGAGATCAAACTGAAAGTGCCGCCAGAGTTGGAACCTGTGCAACTTCAACCGATTCCGTTGCCCGATCCTCCCCCTCTCAACGTGATTGAATTGGCAAATCTGTATGCGGCCAAAGACACCAAGAAAGACGTCAGCAAGGCGCCGAGCACCACAGTTGAACCTCATCGCTTCGGGACCGAAGAGATCAAGGCGGCGCTTGTCCCATCGATCTCGGCTCAGGAGATTTTGTCGGCCAAGGTTACCGAGTGGAAGTTGGCAGGCTTGGACTGGTCCGTTGCCGTTAGCCAGCTTCTGGGAATGTTCGGTAATACTACCTACGAAGAACTCGACTGTCTGGGATTGGACTACAATCAGGAATGGTTAGTCGCCACATTCCGGATCAAGAAACCGAGTGGATTTTCTGGCAGCCTTTGCACGAAGGGCAGTAAAGAGTATATCGCTTTTTGGGCCGATTGGGACGATCAGTGTAAGTGGACGTATCTTGCAACGGTCTCGGTTGATGCGCACGACTTCGCGAACATCCCGGCGGACGGCATCAACTACTCTGCGGTTCTTCCTGTCGATCTTAAATATCATCGCCAGAACTGTGACAAACCTAAAATCGCTCGCGTGCGCGCTGTACTCTCGTGGGCCACGAAGCCTTCCGAGACTAATCCGGATGATTTCCCGCATTGGGGCAACCGGATCGATGCGCACGTGCAAATCAGACCCGGCGAGCCAATCAAACCAGGCGAGGTCACGCCGATTCTTTGGAAAGCGGGCGGCATTCGCGTTGTCGATATCAACAACGCAACCGGACTCACGGCGGCGGCGGCGGCGTTCGAAAATGGGATTGCGCCAGATCCAAGCAGCCCGTTCGGGTCCATCGTCGTGATCAATGGACCGCCGTTTCCAGGTTTTAGTTATCGCATCCAGGTTCGAAACGTAACTCTTGGAGGCGGTTGGAACACGCTGGCGGATCCACTGACGATCAAGCCAATCATTGGGCCGGATTATGTGAAGGTCCCAATTGCCGGCTACTTTACTTACGAATCAATTGTTCCCAGGAATCCAGAGATGGTCCTGGCCAGGTGGTATACAGCTACTGACGATACTTGGGAGATCAAGCTCGACATTCTGGGTCAACCAGGTGTCGCGATCCAGATCATTCAACTCAAGAACAGCGGAATTGCGGACGCACGTATCAACATCGATCCGGCGTTTGGAGGTAATTGCGGTACTTTCCATGTTGGCGACTTGATTACGGGCGCTTTCGTAGCGCGTGACCCATATTTTGCTGCGTACAGCCTTGGGTTGCTTCCGTTTGCCGCTCCTCCGGGACAATTGACACCGACTAGTGGATTCGTCCAGACGGCGACGGCGCCTCCGTCGGTTCCGCCACTTCCAGCACCGCCACCACCACCAGGTGGTCGTAACTGGCAGCTGGATACAACGGGCATGACACCTTGCGGCTATGTCTTGCAACTATCAGTGCGAGACAAGGCCATTCTCAACAGCGAATCCAACTCGCACCATTGGGCAACGCCCCCGCTCGGGTTCTGCCTGTTGGCGAAATAACAACTACGTGGCGGGCAGGGTGATTCATTCTGCTCGCCACCTTTTCAAATGAGCTTTTTCATTTTCATGCTTGGAGTTCTCAGCGTCTGGCGCCTTACGCATCTGATATACGCGGAAGACGGACCATGGGAACTTCTGGTTCAACTTCGCAGCCGAGCAGGCCACGGCTTTTGGGGTGGCTTGCTCGACTGCTTCTATTGTCTGAGTCTTTGGATCGCCATTCCGTTTGCCTTTCTCATAGGTGGAACTTGGCGCGAGCGCTTATTGCTCTGGCTGTCGTTCTCGGCGGGCGCGATTTTGGTCGATCGCGTTGCCTCGCCCCAGCAAGGCTCATCCAAGGTCCATTACTTTGAAGATCAGGAGGAGCACGATGTCATGTTGCGGCCAGAAGGTGCGAACATTCCACGGACGGATGTCGCGCCAGAAATTCGAGTCCGGCGAGATCAGTCCAACCAAGCCGCCGACCGGCAGCATCTTCTTTGAATATGTTGGCAGCACAGCCATGACAGTCGTGGGGCCAGCAACGGGCCAACGCTATCGCTTCGGTTGGCCGGGCGCACGCGTCGCCGTGAAGCTCAAAGACAGTCGTTTCTTAAGCGCAGTACCGCATTTGAGGAAGGTAGTTGAGTAGATCACGGAAGAGATACCTGACATGAATGATCGCAAGAGTCCCTTTAGGCCGGTACAAGTTCTCTCGAACTTTCTTC
>QHXG01000181.1 GCA_003222845.1 Acidobacteriota bacterium
TTTTCATATCTGGTTCACAGAGACGAATACCAACAAGATCGGCCGCATTAATCCTTTGGATGTCGTCTCAACGGGTGCGATCGTTGCAGGATCGAACTTCACGGAATTCGATGTTCCTACGCCTAACAGCCAGCCGTTCGCAATTGCGATTGGTCAGGGCGGTATGTTCTTCACCGAAACGAACGCCAATAAGCTCGGCTATATAAAATACCCTTTGAATCCGTCGAATCCCACGTTTTTGGAATTTGATGTGCCGACCTCGAGTACCCTTGGCGCAGTCGTGGGTGACTTTGGCGGCAGCGACATGTCCGGATACGGCCGCATCTGGTTTACTGAAACGAGCGCGAATAAGATCGGTTACTTTAAAGAATTCGATCCGGTGAATATCGTTGCCTGCGAAGATAAGGGCAGCGATTATAGTCAGGCAAAATGCTTCGGCGAGATTTCCGTGACCACAGCGGCGAGTGGCCCATTCGGAATAGCGCTTGGTCCTGACGAGAACATCTGGTTTACCGAGAAAGATGTCGGCAAAATTGGGCGCGTCGACGCCGCTGGTGTAATCACTGAGTTCACACCTCCGACCGCGAACACTATTCCCTTAGGTATCGTGAGTGGGCCCGACGGAACGCTGTGGTTCACTGAATCGAACGTCAATAATATTGGCCAAATCACGACGGCGGGTGCAATCACCGAACGAATTATTCCCACCGCGAACACGCAACCACAGATGATCGCCTGCGACTGTAAGCTGTCGTCTTCCGATAGTGCGACGCGGACGCTCTGGTTCACCGAGAAAACTGGAAACGCGATCGGAAGGGTTGATCCTTTCGCTAGTTCGTCAACGCCGACTCCCACACCGACGCCAACACCAACTCCTACGCCGACACCCACGCCAACTCCAACCCTCTTCGTTGCTTATTTGACTGGGGCACAGGAGGTGCCGCCAAACAATTCAACTGGAACTGGAAACGCTACCTTGCTTCTCAGTGCAGACCAAACGACCGCGCGCGTGGGATTGACATTTAATGGTCTATCGAGTGCTCAAAACGGCGCTCATATTCATGGACCGGCCGCGCCGGGGGTCAATGCACAGATTCTCTTCCCACTGCCGTCAGGTAACTTCAGTGACTTCCTTATAAACCTGACGCCTACGGATGTGCAGAATCTGAAAAACGGACTGCTTTACATCAATGTCCACAGCACTACGTTTTCGAATGGCGAGATACGCGGGCAGTTTGGCCCGGCGCCCAGTCTGCAATTCAGCGATGGAAATTACAGTGTTGGTGAAAGCAATCAGATGGCTAATCTCACTGTCACCCGAACGGGTAACACGAGCGGGACGGCGAGTGTGAACTACGCGACAGGCGACGGCGCCGGCTCGCAAAATTGCAATGTTACGAATGGTTTTGCATCGTCCAAGTGCGATTACCTCAGTTCGCTTGGGACGCTCAAGTTTGCTGCCGGCGAAACTTCCAAGACGATCTCGATCCTGATCATCAATGACTCGTATCTGGAAGGGCCAGAGACTTTCAATGTCAGCCTCGGCAATGCTTCGAGCGCTACTCTGGGCACTCCCTCAAACGCCACCGTTACTATCATCGACAATGATACCTCCACCGGCGCGAATCCCATCGACCAGGCCGGCTTCTTCGTGACCGAGCATTATTATGACTTCCTGAATCGATTCCCGGATTCAGATGGTTTGGCGTTTTGGACCAATGAGATTAGTTCGTGCGGAAGTGATCAGACGTGCATTGGGCTAAAACGCATCAATGTTTCCGCCGCGTACTTCCTCTCGACTGAATTCCAACAGACGGGTTATCTCGTCGAGCGAATGTACAAGGCAGCGTTCGGCAGCGCCAGCGGCGCCTCGACGCTTGGCGGGGCGCATCAGCTTGCGGTACCGGTCGTGCGCTTTAACGAGTTTCTGCCCGACACGCAGCAGATTGGCCAAGGCGTCGTGGTGAACGTAGGAAACTGGCAACAGCAGTTGGAGAATAACAAGCAGGCTTTCGCCTTAGACTTTGTGCAGCGCTCGCGATTCACCTCGGCGCTCGCCACGACTCTGACCCCGGCGCAATTCGTGGATCAGTTGTTCACTAACGCAGGTGTCACACCTACAACAAGCGATCGGCAGGCGGCAATTAATGAATTCGGTTCAGCCACGAACACCAGCGATGTAGGGGCGCGGTCACGGGCGCTGCGCGATGTGGCTGAGAACTCGACCTTGAATAGCCAGGAGTTCAATCGCGCCTTCGTGCTGATGCAATTCTTCGGTTATCTGCGCCGCAACCCGAACGATCCGCAGGACATAGACTACACGGGCTACGAGTTTTGGCTGAACAAGCTGAATCAATTCAACGGCAACTTCGTTGCTGCCGAAATGGTCAAGGCGTTCATTACCTCAACCGAATATCGGCAGAGGTTTGGGCCGTGAGTCAATACGAGCCGATGGGTGTGCTAAACTTTGTTCCGGTGAGGAAAAGGCGATGACTTTGACGATTGATGTCCCAACCGAACTGGAGCAACGACTTGAAGCCGAAGCCAAACGTCAGGGCGTCAGTAGGGATGCGTTCGTTCGGATTTTGTTGGAAGAAAAACTAAAGCCGGAAAGAGAAAGTTCCGCATCCACCTTGCCGCGGATCCTGGCGAGAAACCTGCCTATCAAAGACCGCTCCTGTGAAAACGAGTGGCTCAGAAACCATCGTGATGAGTATGCCGGACAATGGGTAGCGTTGGATGGCGAAAAGTTGATTGCCAGTGGTGACGATTTGAAGGAAGTTGTTAAGACAGCGCGGTCACTCGGAGCGCCTGAGGCCTTAATGCTGCAAGTCGAATCCCGTGACGCCCTACCCTTTGCCGGATTTTGATTATGCCCTTTCAGCTTACTTTCACCCGGCGCGAAAAATACAGTTCACTTGCACCAGGAATCAGCGTCGACACGAACTTGCGTGCTGGAGAACTGTTGATAAACTGCCAGGCACAAGTTGATACGGGCGCTGAGGTCTGATTATTCCAAAGAGTTATTGGAGAAGCTCTCGGACTTCTAATTGAAAACGGCGTCAGAAAGAGGTTGGAAACTCTAACCGGAGTTCTCACGGCCTATGGGCATGAAGTCGTTTTGGAAACGCTCGGCGTGCAACTACAAACGTTAGTTTATTTCGCCGAAGGCGCTGAGATGAGGCGCAACTTGTTAGGCAGACAAGGCTGGCTGCAACTAGTCAGAATAGGTCTTGTCGATTACGACAGCGAACTCTACCTGAGTCCTTACGACGAATGACTACAACCTCGGCAAAGCAAAACTGAATTTCGATCCCCGACCGACTTCTGATTCTACTGCCACTGTACCGCCGTGTTGCTCGACAACTTCCTTGACGAAAGCCAGCCCCAGTCCCGTTGATTCTTCGTCTTTTTCCTGGCCGTCACGGGCGACGCGATAGAATTTCTCCCAGATGCGATCGATTGATTCGGCCGGAACCCCATAGCCGCGGTCTTCGACGATGACGCGCACAGCTTCGGCTTCCAGTACGGTCGAAACTGTGACCGCGGTTCGCTCGGGACTGTACTTGATCGCGTTGTCGAGCAGCTTCGCTATGGCTTGCGTGATTAGACTCTTATCGGCGGCCACCGGCGGAATGCGGCCGTTGCCTTGCTCGAGTAAGCGAATGCGTTTTTTCTTTGCAATCGGTTGCATCGCGGTCACGGTTTCACGCACCGCCTCATCCAAACGAAGCGCGATTTTCGTCACCTCTTGTTTATCACCTCGTTCAAGTTGCGTGACGGAAAGAAACGTGTCGATCATGCGGGACATCCGCTGAGATTCGTTTGAGATAATTTGCAGGAACTCGCGCGATTCTTCCGGAATTTTGTCATTAAGTGCGAGCAGCTCAGAAAACCCATTGATGCTGGTGAGGGGAGTGCGCAACTCGTGCGACATCAGAGAAATCATGTCGCTCTTCAACTGCTCAAACTCTTTCATGCGAGTGACGTCGCGAATGCGAATCGCCAGACAAAGCGGGGTGGCCGCACTCCCATTGCCGTTTAGGCCGCTTCCGTGGCGCTCGGTGGCCAAGGCGATTCGTAATTCCAGAGTCTGATTGCGGTCGGCAAACTTTAGCTCTCGCTGATAGGTCTCGCCCGATTGCAGCACCCGTCGCACGGCGATCGAAGGCTCGTCGAACACACCGGAACGGAAACAATCCAGCAGTCCGAATAAATCCAGCTTCTGAATCTCGTTTTCATTCATTCGCGCGGCCCAGGCCATCGCCGGATTCACGTAAGCCAGCGTGCCATCTAAATAGGCAATTGCATACCCGTCGGATGCCTCGGCCAGGATCTGGGCCCCAAACCGATGTTCGGTGAGCACTCCGCTGATGACGTCGAACGCGTGAAGACGGTGCCCCGAAGTGCGCGATGAAACAAAGGCCGGCAGATTGCCGTCGAGCCTTTTCTTACGCGCTTGCTCGCGCTGTAAGTTCCGCGCCACTTGGGAACCAACTGACGACAGCAAGCGTCGATCGCTCTCATCAAAACTTTCTCGTAAACGCAGGAGCAGGGCACCGACTGTTTGGCCCTCATGACGCAATGGCAACGCCACACTCTCAAAGGAATCGATTTGTCCCGCCGGCGCCAGCTTAATCTCATTGGTTCTCACTGCCTGATCGCAAAGCTGAATCAGTCTCCGCCAAATGCTATTTCGTTTCGCCTCCAGCGGCTCGCTTGAGTTCGCGCGTAGGCGAGCGCCAGGCACGAGCGCGCCGCCGTCTTCGTCCGGATGAAAGACTACCGCCTCTTCCAGGGGAAGAATTGTTTGCAAAAGCTTTAGTCCACCGGTCAATCGAGCTTGTGCCAAGCTGGGTT
Source organism: Acidobacteriota bacterium (assembly GCA_003222845.1). Classification (GTDB taxonomy): domain Bacteria; phylum Acidobacteriota; class Blastocatellia; order Pyrinomonadales; family Pyrinomonadaceae; genus UBA11740. The sequence goes on from QHXG01000181.1 coordinate 4,861, forward strand.
CGATGCGATCGGCTCGCGTAGCGACGCGATCAACGTGAGCCGTGAGCACCGTGTCGATCAGCCAAAGCCGCTGAAGCTGAACCAGAAAGACCGCGCCCACCGAACCGACGGCCATCGGGGCAAAAAGAATATCGACCTTGAGCTGACGTGAGGCCAGCAAACTTGCCACTGCCATCGCTAAGAACCCGAAGCCCAAGATCGGAAACGAGCGGCGGGCGCCGACGCGACTTACAAAAAAGCCGGCGCTCATGCTGATCGCGACGATTAGCAGCAAGCCCAGCCACGGTTGCGGCGATTGCAGAGGCACCTCACCGGGATTGACGTTCACTACAAAGGCAGCTTGCAGCGAATCAATCAAGCCGGCTCGCCAGATCGCACACGTGGCTGCACCGGCCAAAAAAGCCAAGGCAAGCGAAACCAAAACCGATTTCCAGGAAAATGTCTTCAAGGTTCAGGGGGACTTCGAGAGTTATTGAGGCTGAGATGTCGCCGATCCGCGACGAACGTGATTATACACTGATGGTCAGTGTTTAGCGCAAGGAAAATAAGGCTTTTTCTTGGAAATTCATCCATCTGAAAGGGAAAGAAGGGCCCGTTCCAGTTCCGGTTCTTCGCTCTCCGCAACCGTGCGCAAGTCGAAAAGAACTCGATCATCGACTATTCTGGCAATGACTGGTGGGCTCGAGCAGCGCAGGGCCGCCTCGATTTGGTTTGGCGTAAGCGTATGGTGTGTAAGCGAAATGAGCACGGTCGGAAGCCGTGAAGTTGGGGCCGAGCCGCCTCCGCTGGCTGACTCGCCGTCGACAGTTTCAAGCGTGAAGCCCTCATCTGTCTTTCCATGATGAAGTCTACTAATCAGGCCATTCGCGCGGTTTCTAATTTCCGACGCTGTGCATGCGATCGCGCGATGCGTTGGCAGTTCATTAACTGATGTGCCACGCGCATAGGCTTCGAGTGTTGCTTCGAGGGCTGCAAGGCGAAGCTTGTCAGCTCGCAGCGCACGATATAGCGGATGACTCCTCATGCGTTCAATGGTCGCAGCTCGACCTGCGACGCAGCCGGCTTGTGGTCCACCCAGAAGTTTGTCGCCGCTAAAAGAAACGACATCGGCGCCGGCTTCGATTGATGCGCGAATCACCGGCTCGCCTTCGATTCCGTATCCACTGAAATCTATTAACGCGCCCGACCCGGCATCTTCGTAAAGCAGCAGTCCGGCGTCGTGCGCCAGGGCGACCAGTTCTTCGAGCATCGGCGTCTTTGTAAAACCGACAATGCGATAGTTCGAAGTGTGAACGCGCATGAGGAGTCGCGTGTTTGTAGAGATGGCTTTCCGGTAGTCCAAAAGGCGAGTGCGGTTCGTAGTTCCCACTTCAATCATGTGCGTGCCGGATTGAGCCATCACATCTGGCACGCGAAAGTCGCCGCCAATCTCGACTAACTCGCCGCGCGAAACGATCGTTTCTCCATCGCGCGCCAGCACCGTAAGCACCAGTAACGCGGCGGAAGCGCAATTGTTAACGATGAGGGCGGCCTCGGCCCCGGTTATATTGGCGAGCAGGTCTTCGGCGCGAGGGCCACGGCGTCCGCGCGTTCCGGTAGTCAGATCAAACTCCAGATTGCAGTAGCCGGCTGCTTCCAACATCGCGCGGCGCGCGGCTTCGGACAACGACGCGCGTCCCAAGTTTGTATGCAGAATCACTCCAGTGGCGTTGATGACGTGGCTAAGTCCGCGAATTGATTCCTGATGATGGATGACCGCCAAACGTCGTTCAGCTTCTTCAAGCAAGCTGTCGCGCGAAAAGCCGCCGTCGCCGCCTGCGAAAGATCTTTCGAGATTACTGTCTGCCAGAATCTCATGCCGTAATTCATCGGTGACCCGTCGCGCCAATGCTCCAAGATGCTTGGCTCCGATCAGCGGCTGCAAAGAAAGTGCCGTCGTTGTCCGCAAAAGTGAGTCAATTGAGGGCAACTCCCGAAGCAAATCATTCGTCGATCGAATCATAGCCATTCAAGTCTTAATCTAGCCATCCAATTCGGATTTATTTCGAAGTAATTGATCGACCAGCGCGATGAGTTCTCTGGGATCGACGGGCTTCGAAACGTGCGCATTGAATCCCGCGGCGATTGCGCTGGCCGCATCTTTCTGCGATGCGTAACCGGATAGAGCGATTGCCGGAACCGACTTGTAATCCGGAAGTTCGCGCAGGCGTCTAATCATTTCGAATCCATCCATCACCGGCATTCCGATATCGGAGATGATTAGATCCACCGAATTCTTCGGCAGCACGTCCAGAGTTTCGGTCGCTGAGGCAAAACCGGTTACCCGAAAACCGCGCGCCTCGAGTGTCGCCCGCAGCATCTCGAGCGTGTCCTCATCGTCTTCGATGATCAGCAGATTGGCCGGCCTTGCAGCGGGCTTAGCTTTGACTGCGCCAATCTGATCTGCTCGCGGAGCTTGGATCGATTGCCGAGGCAGGCGCACGGTAAAGCAGCTGCCGGCGCCCACGCCCGCGCTTTCGGCCTCGACCGTGCCCTGGTGCGCTTCGACAAAACTCTTGACTAGCGCCAAACCAAGACCGAGGCCGCCGTGCGCCCGCGTTTTCGATCCGTCGGCTTGGCGAAAACGCTCGAATACATATGGCAAAAAATCCGCTGGAATTCCCTGCCCTACATCCTTGACGCGGACGACGGCTTCTTTATCGGCAACTTCGCAACTAACCGACACTTTGCCGCCGGATGAAGAAAACTTGATCGCGTTGCTTACCAGATTCCAGAAGACCTGCAAGAGTCGCGCGCGATCCCCAGTCACAATTTCGCCGGCGCAATCGTGAACTTGCAGGTCGAGTTCAATATTATGCGCGGTGGCAATTGGACGAACCGTCTCGACGGCCTCGCGCACCACGGCCGCGAGTGGGATGGGCAACTCTTCCATCCGCATTTTCCCGCTCAGAATGGCTGACATATCGAGCAGATCGTTGATGAGGCGCTTCAATATGAGCGAATTTTTCTCGATCACTTCCAGGCCATGTTCCGTTTCCAATGCGGGAAGCATGCCGTTTCGGATCATGTGAATCCAGCCGATTACCGGCGTGAGCGGCGTGCGCAGCTCGTGTGAAATCGTGGTAAGAAATTCATCTTTCGCGCGGCTCGCAGCTTCCGCTTCGCGACGCGCAGCTCGCTCCTCTTCAAACAGACGCGCGTTGTCAATTGCCAGAGCAATGCGATCCGCCACCAACTGAATGAGACGCGTGTCATCTTCGGTAAATTGATAATGAATGAACTTGCCGACGTGGATGACACCCAGCAACCGGCCCTCGACCAACAGCGGCACACCGAGCAACGACTGAATACCTCTGCGGCGCAAGAGGTCATTGTAAAGCCCCGCTTGTTCGATGTGGTTAATTATTACCGGCGATTTTTGCGCCGCAATGTTTCCGGCGAAGCCCGCGCCCATGGGAATGCGAACGCCGAGATCGACCTCCTCTTCCAGGCCCTTCGCGGCCCAGGCCACTAACTCGTCAGTTTCGGAATCATGCAGCAGAATAACCACCGTATCCACGTTCATCGCATCGCGCACCCGACTGAGGAGATCGGCCAGCAATTCGTCCAGGGAAAGATGCGCCAGTGCCGAATCGGTCACCGTCTGCACGCGGCGCATGCGATCGATAGCGGCTTCGACTTCATGCCGGGCTCGCTGTTCGCGATCGTAGAGTTGTGACGTTTTCGCTTCTGCGCGCTGGCGTTCGATGAACTGTCCGATTTGATTTCCTATTCCGGTCATCATATCGAGCAAGCGTTGGTCGGGAGCTTCCCTTTCGTGGCTGAAAACCTCGATGACGCCCAAGACTTCATCGCCGAGTACGATCGGAAAACCAAACGCAGAGCGTAAACCCGAGGCAATCGCAAAAGAAGCCCGCGGGAAGTTTGGGTCGATCGCGAGGTCACTAATCCATTCCGGTTCCCCGCTGGCCCAAATATGTCCTGGTAGCCCCGCGCCCAAAACAAAAGTGCGATTGCGGCTTGCTTCCTCAAATCCGGTCGGACCTTCTTGCGCCGACACTCTCCAGGATGCCAGCCAATTAAGCACGCTTAACTCGCGATCGCGAATCCAGAATTGACCTAGCTCCCACCCCAAGCTCTCGCAGATCGCTCGCAGCAACATCGGTGCTGCCTCGTGAAGTGTTTCGGCCTCCGCGAGTATGCGCCCAACTTGAAATTGGGCCGTCAGCCGCTGTTCTAATCGCTTGCGATTTGTAATATCGCGAGAGTTGACCACGATGCCCGCGACGGCCGTGTCTTCCAGTAGATTATGACCGGTCGCTTCATGAATCTTCCACGATCCGTCCTTATGCCGAATCCGAAAAGTTTTTGAAATAGTGAATCCGGGACTAGAGAGCCCCTCGGCGAAAAGCTTCATCAACTCGAGGGCATCTTCCGGATGTATAAGATCGAATGCGTTCTTTCCAATCAACTCGTCCGGCTTGTAGCCCAGGGCACGCTCAATCGAGGGGCTGACATAACGCCGAGTACCGTCGCGGTTTAAGACGGTGATGATTTCCGCGGCATTCTCAATCAACGATCGAAAATATTCTTCTCGTTGTTTCAGAGTCTGCCGAGCTGCCTTTTGCTCGGTGATGTCACGCGCGATGCCGGTGAAAAAACTTTCACCATTTTCAATGAATTGGCCAAATGACAGCTCGAGCGGGATTTCTCTTCCGCTCTTGTGCAGACCCGGCAGCTCTACGGCCTCCCACGAAATGTGGCGCTCACCCGTGGCCAGGTAACGTTTCAAACCGGAGCGATGCACATGCCTGAGATAATCCGGCATCAACATGGTCAAAGACTGCAAGAGCATTTCGTCCCGCGAATATCCGAAGATCTTTTCAGCGGCATGATTGACGAAGAGCATTGTGCTCTGTGAGTCGATGGTGATGATCGCGTCTGAAGCAGTATCGGCGATCACCCGCGAGATGCGGTCCAGATCGCGGAGCGAAGTCTCAGGCGTGTCCGTTGTAGAATCCTTCATCGCCTTGTCCGAAAACTAATCCTTTTCTTAATCGGGAGTCAATGAGAGTCCCGCGGATCGACATCACGCCGTCGTTACAGAACCGCGAGCGGTAGCGACCGGCCCTTTGTCTCCTATAATAATAAAGTGCGTAAATGAGGCCGGTCGCTACCGCTCGCGGTTCTGTAACGACGGCTCAAAACGGATCTCCAGACACTTTGACAACCGACAAATCGGCAATCGAAAATCGCCAATCGGAAATCTCAACATGTATCCCGCAGGCAATCTTTTTGTACCCACACCGCACGGTCGCCTGGAAGCCATTCTGAAAGAGCCGCGCGCTGTTTCGATTCGCGGTGTAGCACTGGTGCTCCATCCGCACCCGCTCTTCGGCGGCACGATGCATAACAAAGTCGTCTTTCGCGCCGCGGCCGCCCTGAATGACGCTGGATTGATTGCCCTGCGCATCAACTTTCGCGGCGTGGGCCAAAGTACTGGAACACATGACGAAGGCTACGGCGAACGCGACGACGTCCGGGCAGCCCTGGATTATCTTGCCCAGAATTATCCTGGTCAGGAAATCACCTTGTGCGGATTTTCATTTGGCGCGCGTGTTGGGTTGGAAGTCGGAATCGATGATGATCGCGTCGCGCTACTAATCAGTATCGGCACCCCGGTGGATAAGTATGACTTCAGTTTTCTCGAAGCCTGCCGCAAACCGATCCTATTCGTCCATGGCGAACACGATGAGTATGGTAACGTCGAACGATTGCGGGAATTGGTGGGCAAGATCAAAGCGCTGGTGGAATTAAAGATCATCAAAGGCGCGGGCCATTTCTTTGAAGATCAATTGGATGAATTGAAGCGGGCGATTACCGAGTGGATGTCAGAACCGCCTGTGGTAGCGGGCGGTTGATCTTCGGTCTCTAGTGCCTTTGTGTCAGAGGGTTAACCGCCGGCTACCGCAGGCGATTCTGACCTAGATATCCCCGGGCCGCCAGCAACTCTGCATTCAGTATCGCCGCGCCCGCGGCTCCGCGTATCGTGTTATGACCGAGCGCAACAAATCTAAAATCCAGAACTTTGTCGGGCGTGAGACGGCCGACGGTGACGCTCATTCCGTTTCCGGCGTCTCGATCCAAACGCGGCTGTGGCCGATCGAGTTCATCCCGCACGATGATGGGTTTCGCCGGCGCGGAATGCAGCTTCAACTCTTGCGGCACGGACCTGAATGACGCTAGCGCTTCGCGAATTTGATCCAGCGAAGCCGGCCTGCCGAGCTTCACGCGAATCGAAGCCATGTGCCCGTCGCTGACGTTGACGCGATTGCACTGCGCGCTTACTTCGATTCGCGCCTCCTCGATGGCATCGCCGTTAATGCGGCCGAGCAACTTCAAAGTCTCGGCTTCGATCTTCTCTTCCTCGCCGCCAATGAAAGGAATGACATTGTCCGTCGCATCCAACGAAGCCACGCCTGGATAACCAGCACCCGAAAGCGCCTGCATCGTTGTTACGACGCATGTTTCCACGCCGAATCTCGCGTGCAACGGCGCCAGTGCCATCACAATCACAATTGCCGAACAATTTGGATTCGTGACGATGAAACCACGATCGTAGCCACGGCTGGTCCTCTGCGTATCGATCATTGCGACATGTTCGTGGTTCACTTCGGGAATCAGCAAGGGCACGTCAGCGGCCATCCGATGTGAAGATGAGTTGCTGATCACCGGATAGCCAGCGCGCGCGAAATTCTCCTCGGCTTCCTTTGCGACGTCGCCTGGCAAACTCGAAAAAACGAAATCGCAGTCCAGCGGTGGTTCGGGCGACTGGACCACAATCTGTTTCGCGTCCTCAGGCAATTCTCCGGGCAGACGCCATGCGCACGCCTCCGCATAAGTTTTGCCCTGTGATCGGTCCGAGGCCGCCAACGCGGTCGTTTCAAACTGCGGATGATCTTCCAGCAGTTGAATAAACCGCTGGCCCACCATGCCGGTCGCTCCTAAAATACCCACACGCAGTTTATCGCTCATCGATGTTGCTTCAGGTTTGTTTTTCAACGCAAAGGACGCCAGGATATTCGCAAAGGCACGCAAGGATTCTTCTCTGCGTCCTCAGCGAAATCCCTCTGCCTTCTCTGCGGTTAAACTATTCGAGCGATTTCAGCGCCATTCCCAACCGTCGCACGCCTTCGCTCAACCTCTCCTCATCGGCGCAAAAAGAAATGCGTAAAAACCCTGTGCTCTCGCTACCGAATGCCGAAGCGGGAATCGTCACCACACCGTGCTCCAATCCAGCTTCGGCGACATGCAGTTCATCACCATAGTTACTGACATCTACCATCGTATAGAACGCGCCATCCGGCGTCACGCAGCGCAAACCGAGTTCGTTGCGCAGCAAGTCAAGCAAATGATCGCGCCGCTTCAGAAAGATCGCGCGCATCTCTTCACGCGACACCGCCGCTTCATCTGTCCACGCCGCCAGCGCCGCTTTCTGTGAAATACTCGAAGCGCAAGTAACGACGTATCCATGCAACACTAACGCAGCTTTGATGACAGCTTCTTCTCCGGCCAACCAACCGATTCGCCAGCCGGTCATGCGCATCGACTTTGAAAGCCCGCTGACCACGATCGTCCGCGGATAGAATTCCGAAATCGAAGCGGGACGTTCCGGCGTGTAGTAAAGCTCACGATAGATTTCATCACTGACGATGAATGCATCTGACCCGCTTTCCTTAAC
>QHXG01000639.1 GCA_003222845.1 Acidobacteriota bacterium
TCGGAACAGACACAGTTGATGGAAATCATACTGCGCGAATCGGACCGACTAAATAATATTGTCGCTGATTATCTGAACTACGCGCGGCCAAAACCTGCGGAACTAAAGGATGTGGAGCTATGCAGTTTAGTGCGTGAGACCTTTAAGCTCTTGCGCAACAGTTCCGAGATCGGGGCGGGCCATTCGCTTGAGGAAGATCTACCGGATCGCCCCACGATCGTGTCCGGAGATCCTGAACAACTCAGGCAGGTTTGCTGGAATATTGCGCGCAATTCTTTAAAGGCCATGCCGAACGGTGGAATTTTTCGCATTTCTTTAGCCGAGGTCGATGACAACCGTCTGCGGCTTTCATTCACGGACACCGGCTGCGGCATGACGCCGGAACAGGTCGAACGTTTATTCGAGCCATTCACATCGAATACGGGCGGCACCGGCCTGGGACTTTCAATTGTCTATCAAATCATTCGGGATCATAATGGTACAATAAATGTACGCAGCCGGCTGGGAGAAGGAACTACAATTACGATTGAACTGCCTGTTACTAGTTGATAAATGCCGAATATTCTCGTCGTAGATGATGAATTGAGCATGCGTCAATTTCTGACGCATCTGTTTCAGCGTGAAGGCCACACCGTGCGCGTCGCGGAAAATGGCCGCCACGCGATGGCGCTGTTGCGCGAGCAGCCTGCCGACGTGGTTATATCAGACGTGAAGATGCCGGACATGGGTGGCATCGAATTGCTGCGCGCGGCGCGCGAGCTGAATTCAAGTATCGAAGTGATCATGATGACTGCGTTCGCCAACGAAGCGACGGCGCACGAAGCGTTTCTCCTCGGCGCTTTTGATTTTGTCCATAAGCCCTTTGACAACGAATTACTAAAGGAGAAAGTGGCACGCGCGCTGCAAAAGATTTCCATCGTCAAGGAAAAGCAGGCGCTCCAGGACGAGAACGACGCCCTCATCAAGGGCCAACGCGCGCGCGGAAAACTTAGCAACATCATCGGACAATCCGATCGGATGCAGGCAGTCTATCAGATGATTGAGACTGTCGCTCAAGTCCAATCGACGATTCTGATTACGGGCGAATCAGGCACCGGCAAGGAGCTTGTTGCCCGCGCCATTCATGACCTGAGCCCACGCGCAAACAAACCTTTCATCTCAGTGAACTGCGGCGCATTTACCGAGACATTGCTCGAGTCGGAATTGTTTGGCTACGTCAAGGGATCGTTCACTGGCGCAACGGCTAACCGAAAAGGCCTATTCGACGCGGCCGATCAAGGAACGATTTTTCTCGATGAGATTGGCGAAATGTCGCCGGCCATGCAAGTGAAACTTTTGCGTGTTTTGCAAGAGCGCAAGGTGCGACCAGTCGGCGCTCACGAAGAAACCGAGATCGATACGCGAGTGATAGCGGCCACGAATCGGGACCTATCAGCCATGGTTAAGGACGGAGCTTTTCGTGAAGACCTGTTCTATCGCATTTCGGTGATTCCAATGGAGCTTCCGCCTTTACATGAGCGCGGTGCAGATATTGCGGAACTAACGGAACACTTCATCAAGAAGTACTGCGCGCAGACAGGCCGATCGATATCGATCAGTCCGCAAGCGTTGCGCCTGCTCGAGGCTTACTCCTGGCCTGGGAATGTCCGCGAGTTGGAGCACACAATCGAACGCGCGGTTGCGCTGGAAAAGACGGACACAATTCAGCCTGAACGCCTTCCGGACCAGGTAACGAAGTACGACCAGGCACGAATTTCCTCAGAGTTAGAACTGCCGAGCGACGGCATTGACTTGACCGCTCATTTGGACCAATTGGAAAAGACATATATCCTGGAAGCGCTCCGGCGAACCGACGGCAATCAAACTAACGCTGCGAACCTTCTGAAGATGTCGGTGCGTTCGCTTCGACATCTGCTGGACAAACATGGCATCCGCGGCCTCACGGCTCAGATGCGTGATGAAAGACGTACGTCGGATTCGATTCCACGTCGCCGCGCAACCGATCCTTATCCGCGCCTGCGGGAAGAAGATTTCGACGAGGGCGCAAACGACTCCGGCCAAGCTGCGACTGCTGGTGAGGGCTGAGGTTTGGGTGCGCCTACAGAGCAGTACGCACGCCTCCGGCGTGCGTCGTACGCGCGATGTATTGGAGTACGTCGGAGGCGTGCGTGCCGCGCTACTGGCGTCACTCCAAAACTTTTCTTTTGACGAAAACCGTCACTGGACCGCTGACACAATTTGTCAGAGTTCGACTCCCGTCCCATTTAGTTCTCCGTCCTAATTCTGCTCCTAAAGCGAAAACCTTAGACTTTTCGCGAATCTTGCTAACCGATTTAAGTGGCATGGGGCTTGATGAGAGTCCCGCGAGAAATCGCGCGCTGAGTTGATCGACGAGATGAAGCCGGTGGCGCGAACGAAAACAACCAGCTTATCTCTTAAGGAGCAAATGAAAGACATGATGAACAAAAAGCAGAAGGGCTTCTCGTTGATCGAGCTGCTCATCGTTGTGGCGATCATCGGCATTATCGCCGCGATCGCTATCCCCAATCTACTCGCTTCTCGCCGCGCCGCCAATGAGGGTTCTGCCCAACAGTCATTGCGCACAATCAGCAGCGCTGAGGCGACTTACTATTCAACATCCGGCAACGGCAATTACGGAACTTTCGCCTACCTGATGACGCAGAGCCTGGTTGACAGCGTGCTTGGTTCTGGTCTGAAGAGTGGCTACAACTTCGCAGTCACCATAGCTGCTGGTACGTCTACGACTTCGTTCGTTGGTGGAGCCGCGCCTGTCACGTCCTCGGGTGTCACAGCTACCGGAACGCGTGAGTTTTGCATTGATGAGACCGGTGTTCTGCGAGCCGTAACTGCTGCCGGTAGTACCGCCAGCACGACTTGTGGCGCCGCCTTTGGTAACCCAATCGGCAACTA
>QHXG01000640.1 GCA_003222845.1 Acidobacteriota bacterium
CTCACAGAGTGGAGCTAAGACTTCCGGAGTTTTTATCAACCTAAGAAAGACCACCGCTAAACGGCGAATCGACATCTTTGGATCTTTGGTAGCTCTGATAATTAGTGACAGAGCTTGAGAATCTATCTGAGCTGTTGCATCTCTGCCCACTTCCTTTAGCGCAGCGAATCGCTCTTCCCACTTGGGCGATTCAAAGGCCCGAACTATTCCGCCCAGTTCGCCCTGTTCTTCCCGACTCGCTTTAACCGGTTTATTTAAGTCAGGGTGATAGGCCCGCTCAACCAATTCTCTTAACTTCTTTTCATCATAGACGGCTGAAATCTCGTGCACCACGGCCTCGCCGACGTCGCGCAGCTCCCCGTAGCGCGGACCTTCGTCTTTCCACTTTCGCTCCATCAGCATGTTTTCCGATGCACCCATTGCTCGCTCAAGAGCCTGACCGAATCTCTCGGGTAGCGGCAAGCGAGTTGTTTCACTACCGGAGGACACTTTGACTAACATTGGGAGATCTCGAAAATACTGCACTGCTACCGTTACCTCGCGCCATTTCTTGTCGGACGTTCCTGCGGGTTCTGGCTTCGTGTTTTTCAAACCGGCGTATTCGAGTACGACGCGGGCCTGGGACAAGATATCCTCCCATCCAGCAGTAGGCTTTCGCTGGATAGCCATAAAGTCTTCGATACGGAAGACACTGCTGACCCCTGGGATGGCCAGGATCTTGTCGATGTAGGGGGGACAATCTCCTCTATTTTCGTGTGTATATGTAATCGCGACTCCTTTGGCCAGCCTCTCGTCTAAATTCAATTTCATACTGTTTGGATTAGGTGTGGTTTCAATGGATAGTAACTTCACGTTTGTTCTCCCAATGCTCTACCTGGCCACACTGACCGTATGTGAAATTTGTCCTCAGTTTACCACTCGGACTACGATCTGGGTCAGGGACCGATAGTTTTGATGATTGAGAACTACCGGTCAGAATTTCTTTGGCAGCTAACGCGCCCGGTGTCCTTCATAACCGGTGGGCTTCGAGCGCAGGTTTCGCGGGTGGCTGGCTGCGCGACGATTGAGTAGGCCGGAATTACAACATGGTCAGTGCATATTGAACGGACCGCCGTGCGGCTCGGGCGCCAAGTCCGGACGCGAGGAATCCTGTAAGACACTCGTGCAGCTCCAAAACGTTTATCTTGAAGTACGCGTCCTTCGGCAGCGTGCCCGACTGAGCGTGGCCTTTCACAAATTCGTCGGAGCGTACCCAATTGAGGAAATCCTGCCGGCTGTTCCACGTCGTAAAAACAACGTAAGGATCGCCTTCGTTGACGGGTCGCAGAATCTGGTTCGAAATGAACCCTTCCATCTTATCCACCAGACCGGCCCGCTCTCGGAACACCTTCTCAAAGGCGTCCGCGTACGCCGACTTCACGTAAAGGCGATTAGCAACAGTTATCATTCGCGCGCGTTCCCTGCCTCGTAATCGCCGGATACTACCGGCTTTCAGCCCCGGTGAGCAAAGAGCGACGGCTGATGAATCGTTTGCTGGTCGTCATAGACTCCTCAGCTGCAACGTGCGTCAATTCGCATTCGCTCCGGCATTATCCCAGTAGGGATTATCTCGAACTCGCGGCCGCTGGTTGGTTAAGAAAGTGATCGCGAACCAACGCTACAAGCTGCGGATCAGTCATCTTGTCGCTTGTTTCGATACCGACGATGCGTCTGCTGAGGTTGTCTTTCTCCAGTCGTTTTTTCAGTTCGCTTTTCGCCTCGCCCGGACCGAGTATCAGAATAGATTCCGCCGCACGAATGCATGAAATCACCCCGTCGTAGTAACTGTTGAGGTGTCCAGTCAACTCTCTCTCGCGAACGTCATCCGCGGGCGTGGCCACGCCGGACTGTCGGTGGTGCTTTTCGAGATTTGAGTTGATCAGCTTTATTTGTGCGTCTTTGCCGGCAACAAAAACGATCACAGCCTTCTTATGATCGATCCATAGACCCACTGTGTTCTTCATAAGTTCTCCTTTCCGTCTATTGGTGTGGCACGCCTTCACGCCTTGATGGCAACTGCTGGTTGGATATGAGCATACCTAAAGAGTTCAGATCGATGACTGACATTGCATATCTCCTTCTGTTAGCGGTCTTACCGGTCGCCTCCTGGGAAGGACAAACGGCACCAGAAAGAGGTGTCTGGCCTGGTCTCGGGTGTCGAGAGGGATTTGTCTAAAGGACGACACCATAAGGTAAGACAATAAAGATTGGCGGTCTGTGCGCCAGCACACAAAGTCGAAACAGTGATGAAGTACGGCAGGACTCCTTATCCGGACAAGTGCCGCCCTGTCTGAATGACCTCACAAAACAACTGTGTGTCTTTTATATGTGGGTTAACGCAC
>QHXG01000638.1 GCA_003222845.1 Acidobacteriota bacterium
CGGGCCGTCGTACATGGCTCTCGTATTCGACCTCGTGGGCCATGAAGACCTGGCAAACGCAATCGCTTTGAATTCCACGCAGTTTCAGCTCGCGCGCGTGTTAGGGCCAGTCTTCGCGGGGGTGGGATTCAGATTGTTTGGTTTGGCCGGCTGCTTCTTCGCTAACGGCCTTTCCTTTGCGGCGGTCGTGATTGGGCTGGCGATGGTTCGTTTTGATCGACCAGAGAAAGCCGGCGCCGCCCCGGATCGTTCGCTGAGAGACAAACGCGCTTTTATTCAGGATCTAACGGAAGGATTCCGTTATGTCGCCACTCGGCCAAGGGTCTCGATGCTGTTGATGATTTCCGCGGTCACAAGCTTGTTTGGCGCGCCATATCTTTCTATGTCTCCCGTGTTTGCGCGCGACATCTTTCATTTGGGTGAGACCGGATTGGCCGTGCTGATGGGGACGGCGGGGGCGGGCGCGTTATTTGGGGCGCTGTTTCTGGCTTATCTGGGAGACTTCCGTCACAAAGGATGGTTCGTGCTGGGCGGCGATTTGGGCTTTGCCCTGTGCCTGATGTGCTTTTCACTTTCGACGCTCCTACCCGTGTCGCTTATTTTTCTATTCGCGCTCGGCTTTGCAATCGTCTGCTCGGTCGCGGTCACCAACACGCTTTTGCAGAAATTAGTTAAGGATGAAATGCGCGGGCGCGTGATGAGCATGTTCATGCTTTCGTTCATCGGTGCGATGCCCATTGGAAACTTGATTGCCGGCGCGGCGTCACATCGCTTCGGCGTCCAGCATACCTTGGCCGTAGGTGGATTGATCATAGCGGTGTTTGTATCAATCGTGGCGCTGCGACGGCCAGACTTGCGTGACTTGTAATTGGAGGCTTGATCAACGTATTCCGGTTTTTGTCAAAACGCCGGTGATATGCAAGACTTTCGGGAGCTGATTATGAAACGAAAACGGAACGAGAAGATGGCGCTGGCGACGACCATGATTGTGCTGGCGGCGGCGGTTTCTATTGCTCAGAGCGGATGGAGCAGCAAGCGCATCGGCTCGGGCGGCAAGGACCTGAACGCCGTTTACTTCATCGATTCGAAAGAGGGCTGGGTCGCCGGTGACGGCGGTTTCGTCAGCCACACCCAGGATGGTGGCGCCACTTGGGTTGAGCGGCCCATCGGCACCGAGCACTCCATCAACGACATTTATTTTGTCGGCAAGAATTCGGGTTTCGTCCTGGCTGGCGGCAGTATCTTTGCCACCGATGACGGCGGTCACACCTGGAGAGAATCGTATAGGTTTTCCCCGGCGGAATTCGAAGGCGCCACACCCGAACTATATAGCCTCCGCTTCAATGGGAAGAAGCGCGGATGGGTAGTTGGCTCTCTCAGCCGCGGCGACGTGGTCGTGAACAGCATTCTGGCTATCACCAGGGACGGCGGAGCTACCTGGCAAGTCTTGCTCGCACCGACGAAGCAAGAATTAATTCATATCGATTTTGTTGATGAAAAACGCGGATGGATCGTTGGCGCCAATGGCGCGATCCTGCACACTAACGACGCCGGCGAGACGTGGACCAGACAGAAGTCCGACGTCACCGTAACGCTTTATCACGTAGATTTTCGTAACGAGAAGCAGGGATGGACCGCCGGCGAACGCGGCACGATCTTGACTACCAATAATGGTGGCGTGGTCTGGTCCAAGGTTACCTCACCAGTGAGCACTACGCTGTTGAGCGTCCAGTTCGTCAACGAAAACGAAGGTTGGATCGTGGGACGCGGCGGTATCATTTTGCGTTCGGGTGATGGCGGTCGGATCTGGGTGGAGCAGGAAAGCAACACCAAGCGGAATCTGTACGCGCTTTTCATGACCAAGAAGAGCGGTTGGGCAGTTGGGAGTGACGGATTGATCTTGAGATACGAGCGATAAGTCATCATAGCTAATTATGGGAGTCCTCGAGCGTCTGAAGCAGAAACTTGGAATCGCAAGCCCCGACGCCGGCCGCCATCCTATTCGCGTCTTCTTGCTTGAGGATGACGAGCGTCGTTGCGAGTGGTTTGCGAAACGCTTTAAAGGCGATCAACTCGACATCGCCTGCGATGTTGACCAGGCGAAAGAGATGTTGGAAGCACGAACCTACGACACAATCTTTCTCGATCACGATCTGATGCCTGAGCACTACGGTGCGGAGAGCCCTGACGATGAGCGCACCGGTTATGCCATCGCTTCGTTTTTGGCGTCACGGCCGGAACTCCAGCGCGCAGCAACGATCATGGTGCACAGCTTTAACACCGACGGAGCGATGCGCATGGTTGAAGAATTGCGGCGCGCGGGAAGACAAGCCGATTACATTCCATTTCATTTTCTGGAAGAGCGCATAAGAAACTTCTGGCCACGATGAGGGTGAATGGTAAATAGTGAATGGTAAATCGACCAACACCCCGGAGTCTTTCACCATTTACCATTCACTATTAACCATTTACCGAAAGTGGTGGCCAGGGACGGAATCGAACCGCCGACGCCGGCCTTTTCAGGGCCGCTTACCGAATCGCCCAAGTGGTTTGTAATCAACGGATGTCACTCAGCGTGAAAGGCTTGTGACATAAGTGATTTAGATGGTTTAGGATGTTTCGGGCCGTTTTAGGGTCTTCGATGTTCGCGTATTGTTCGCGCCCGCCGAGTCTCTGTATAGCACGCCCCTCGTCCATCAATTGACCTGAATAAGTCTTGCTGTGCGTAGGGTAGTACTGCTGATCAGACAGGTATCGGTTTCGAGTGGGTGACAAGCCGACCTTCGGTCGAATGGTCGCGTTATGTTGTCGCCGTAAAGAGAAGCTACCTATTGTAATTCAACGTAACTTAGGTGGCCGTGCCGCTCTACCTGTCTCGATTGGTAGTT
>QHXG01000182.1:0-13550 GCA_003222845.1 Acidobacteriota bacterium
GCTTCGGTATGGCTTGGACGCCCGACGGGCGGATCGTCTATGCTTCAATGGCCGGTGGCTCCTGGGATATCTGGATTACGAACGCCAACGGCAGTAATCAGCGAAAGTTAGCGGACGTTAATGCCGACAGCTTCCCGATCATTTCGCCCGACGGCAGGTACGTCGTCTTCAAGTCTCAGCGCGGCGAAGACACCTCGCACCTCTACCGGATGGAGATGGATGGCGGCAGCCCGAGACAACTAACCAGCAGTAACGATCACGCGGCTTCTTTCTCGCCCGACGGCCAGTGGGTCATCTATTCGGCCAACGACGGCAAGCACCTCGAGGCGTTGTGGAAGGTTTCGATTGACGCCGGCACGCCGGTGCGACTGACGGACTACAAGTCGCAGTGGCCGGACGTATCACCCGACGGCAGACTCATCGTGTGCGACTTCCTGGACGAAGGTACAAGTCATCCTCAGTGGCGCGTCGTCTGTCGGCTGATGGTGGCGCGCCTATCAAAATTTTCGATCTACCGCCCCAAGCTTCGCACAGAGTCCACTGGGCCCGTGATGGGCGCGCGCTGCTTTATGTGGACACTAGCAAGGGCGTCTCCAACATCTGGAGGTTATCGCTCGATGGCGGGCAAGCTGTGCAGGTCACCAACTTTAAGTCTGAAGTGATCTTCAAATTCGATGTCTCATACGACGGCAAACAATTTGCTCTCGCGCGCGGCACCAGCACCGCAGACGTTATCCTGATCTCTGATTTCCGCTGATCGTCCGCCGCGCGCACTGCACGGCCGACTTTGATTTCCATGCCGAAGCAGGGGCGCATGAGAAGTGCAATGACAAGATCGCCACAAAGTCACAGAGTCTCAGAGAAGAGGGAAGATCAGAATCAATCAGAAATGCCAATAAATCCCTAAACTCTTTTCTTCTGGTCCCTTTTCTGGGTCTCCGTGTCTCTGTGGCTAAGCTCAGGGTTTCATTATCTGCCAATGCGGGTTCCCCCCTTTTTTTGTTTCTCGTTTATAATAGCCTCACTTGTTAAGGTACCCGTACATCGCAGAATGCTTGTCGATGCCTGTAGTTATTGCGAGAAAACTGAACCATGCCATATCTAAAACCTGAACGTCCGGAAAAAGTCAGTGCGCCTTCGTTAATCGCCAGTAAAGCGCGTGGCGAGCGTATGGTTTGTTTGACGGCCTACGATTATCCGACCGCGCGCATAGTCGATGAAGCAGGCATCGATGTCATCCTGGTCGGCGACAGTCTCGGCAACGTCGTGCTCGGTTACGGCAACACCGTGCCGGTTACGCTTGAGGAGATCCTGGTTCACGTCAAAGCCGTGCGTCGCGGCGTAGAACGCGCGTTGCTGGTGGCCGATATGCCTTACGGATCTTTTCACACGGGAGCCGATGACACCGTGCGCTCGGCTTTGCGTTTGGTCAAAGAGGGTGAAGCCGAAGCGGTGAAGCTCGAGGGTGGTCAGAAGCGTGTAAAGCTGGTCAAGCGGTTGGTGAATGAAGAAATCGCGGTGATGGGCCACATCGGTCTGACGCCGCAATCGATAAATCAACTTGGTGCTTATCGCGTACAGGGCAAGACGGCTGATGCTGCGCGCCGGTTGCTCGATGATGCGCTCGCGCTCGAAGATGCCGGTGTCTTCTCGATAGTGTTGGAGTTGGTGCCGCGCGAAATCGCGCGGATGATTACCGAGAGCGTTAAGGTTCCAACCGTCGGCATCGGCGCCGGCGTGCATTGTGACATTCAGGTCCTGGTGTTTCACGATCTGGTCGGGATGGCGTTCGGCAAGTTGCCACGCTTCGTGCGCGAGTACGCAAATTTGCGCGAGACGATCACCGACGCGGTGACTCGCTGGGCGGAGGACGTGCGAAATGGAACTTATCCTTCTGAGCAAGAGTCGTACGGTTTGCCGGCAGAAGCTGCTGAAGAGTTGAATATTGAAATAAAGAAAGTGAAAACATAACCATGAGCAGGCACAAAAGCCATAAAAGAACTTTGACCATCGCCGCTATTGTTTTGGTGGTTTCTCTTGCTGTTTGGGCCTGCGGAAAGCAAGGGCCAACTGCGACCAGCGGCATGCAATCCAGCGCGGCTCAATCAAATACAAATGCCTCAGGCGAGTTGCATTTCAAAGCCCCCGACGGCTGGGTGACCGAGAAAGCTTCTTCGTCAATGCGCGTCGCGCAGTACAAGCTGCCGAAGGCCGAAGGCGACAACGACGATGCGTCCCTCGTACTTTATTACTTTGGCGCGACCCAGGGCGGCACCGCGCAAGCAAACATCGATCGCTGGATTTCGCAGATGCAACAGCCCGACGGCAGTGCTTCCAAAGATAAGGCAAAGACCGAAACGACGACCATTAACGGTTTGAAAGTGATAACGGTTGATGTCAGTGGAACCTATACCGCGGAAATGGCTCCGGGCAGCGGCTCGTTTCACAACGACACCAACTATCGTTTGCGCGCAGCAGTGGTCGAGACGCCGAAAGGAAATTATTTTGTCAAACTAGCTGGACCCTCCAAGACCGTGGCGCGTTGGGATCAGGCGTACACAGATTATTTGAAGTCGTTTGAGTTTAAGTAGTGTTTCAGAACCGCGAGCGGTAGCGACCGGACCTTCGGATGTCGGATTGGGGAGTTCGGATGTCGGATTGGAAGACTCATCATCTGCTCTGAATCAGCAATCAGCAATCAGCAATCAGCAATCAGCAATCGGACGATCCGGTCGCTATCGCTCGCGGTTCTGACACGAAGCGCTGAATAGAAAACAATGGCTGCTGTTCCAAAACCATCTTCGGTCCGCGAGCAAGTATCCCAGGAGGAATGGCAAGCGCGCGTCGATCTTGCCGCGGCGTATCGCCTGGTCGCGCTCTACGGTTGGGACGATTTGATCTTCACGCATATCTCTACGCGCGTGCCTGACGCGGAGCATCACTTTCTGCTCAATCCGTATGGGATGATGTTCGCTGAAGTCACGGCGTCGAGTCTGGTGAAAGTCGATCTCGACGGCAAAAAGGTGTCGGATTCGCCTTACTTCATCAACCCTGCCGGCTTTACGATTCACAGCGCCGTGCATGCCGCGCGTGAAGACGCGCTCTGCGTCATGCATCTACACACCGACTATGGGATTGCGGTCTCGGCACAGAAGCATGGTTTACTTCCCATCTCGCAGCAGGCGATGTTCGCGCTCTCGTCGCTGGCTTATCACGAATATGAGGGCCTCGCGCTTGATGAGGAAGAGAAGCCGCGTCTGGTTGCGGATCTTGGCGACAAGAAATTCATGATTTTGCGCAATCATGGGTTGCTGACGCTGGGACGCACGGCGTCCGAAGCATTTCTGGGAATGTTTCTGCTGGAGCGGGCCTGCAAGATTCAGATTCTGGCGCAATCGGGAGGCGGTGAATTGGTGAAGATTCCGAACGACATCATCGATCGCGTGGCCTCACAAATGAGCGCCGTCACCGTGGGCCAGGGCGCGTCGCTCACCTGGCCCGGTTTGCTCAGGAAACTGGATCGGATCGATCCCTCATATCGGGAATAGTCGTTACAGTACCGCGAGCGGTAGCGACCGGATCATTTGTCATTTGCCATTTTTCAATCTTAATTCCCATCTCCCTTTGGGAGAGGGGCTAGGGGTGAGGGTGCGAAGCATAGAAAAAGAAAAAACCGAGTTGTATGTCTTGTTCTATGCTTCGCACCCTCACCCAACCCTCTCCCAAAGGGAGAGGGCGGCAAGATGAAAAATGGCAAATAGTAAATGTCAAATGACAAATGGAAAATGCTCCGGTCGCTACCGCTCGCGGTTCTGTAACAGTGCGCGATTATTGTCGGCCGTTACAATCATAGCTTCGGTTTTCTTACTTGCTTTAATTACTCCAGCTACCCCTGATTCAGAGCGACAGATCTTCGTTCGCGTCAATCAACTCGGATATCGTCCACAAGATCCGAAATCGGCGTTGGCTTTTTCGCGCGAATCTCTGCCGCAGAGATTCAATGTCATTGACGCCGACACGCGGCAGACAGCGTTTGTAGGACCCGCCAAGCCAATCGCCGGCCGTTGGGGACAGGTTGATTTTCACGCCGAGCTTGACTTCTCAGCGTTGCGGAAGCCCGGGAGATATTTTGTCCAAATTGGTAACGGACAGTCGCAGTCTTTCGAGATCGGGCCCGCAGTTTATCGAAACCTGCCCGATGAGCTGCTCGAGTTCATGCGAGAGCAGCGCTGTGGCTACAATCCATGGCTCGATGCTGTCTGTCATACATTCGATGGACGCACTGCGTATGGGCCACTTCCTGCCGGAACCTATCTTGACGCTCGTGGTGGCTGGCACGACGCGGGGGACTTGCTCAAATACCTTCTGACTTCGAGTAACGCCACGGCGCAGATGCTGCTGGCTTATCAGCTCGGAACGCAAGCTCATCAATCGACGAAGATCTTCCAGGATCGATTCAATTCATTCGGCCAATCCGGCGCCAACGGCATTGCAGATCTCCTGGACGAAGCGCGTTGGGGATTAGACTGGATGCTCAAGCTGCATCCGGCGCCGGATCAGCTCTATCACCAAGTCGCCGATGACCGCGATCATAAAGGTTGGCGGCTGCCGCAGAATGAAACGGTCGATTATGGTTGGGGGCCCGGCAGCTATCGCGTCTTGTATTTTGCCGATGGAAAACCTCAGGGGCTGCGCGAATACAAAAGCGAATCGACCGGAGTTGCAAACCTGGCGGGACGTTATGCGGCGGCGATGGCGCTTGGTTATCAAATTTGGAAGAACGATGCTCGCCTTCACGAGTATGCAGCTACGTTATTACGCGCGGGAAGGGAAGTCTACACGCTGGGCAAAGCAAAAGAGGGCGTGCAGCAAGGCGACTCTTACGGCGCGCCGTATCGCTATGAAGAAACAACGTGGGCCGATGATATGGAATGGGGAGCCGCGGAATTGTTTCGCGCGACCAGCGAAAGAAGATATTTGAACGATGCAATTCGTTATGCGCGGATCGCTGCCGATGAGTCGTGGATGGGGAAGGAACAGACCAAGCACTATCAATACTATCCATTCATGAATCTGGGCCACTTTCGTTTGTACGAGCTGGTTGATCGAAACACGCGCAAGCTTTTGGCCAACTACTATCGGTCGGAATTGGAGCGGTGCGCGCGAGCCGCCGAGAAGAGTCCTTATCGCATCGGAGTTCCGTTTATCTGGTGCTCAAACAACCTGGTCGTGGCGCTCGCAACTCAGGTGCTGCTCTATGAACGAATGACCGGCGATACGCGTCATCACGAGTTCGCTGCCAAGCAGAGCGACTGGCTGCTGGGCCGAAACCCCTGGGGCTTCTCGATGTTTACCGGCATTCCTGAGAACGGGGTCTTCCCCAAAGATGTACACTTGATGACCAATGCGATTCTTAAGCGACAAGTGCGTGGGGCTTTGGTTGATGGACCAGTTTATCGGCGAATCTTCTTAGCGCTGAGGGGCGTCAGCATCACTGAGCCGGATCCTCTGGCGGCGTTTCAGGATGAGACGGCAGTCTATCACGACGACGTTAAGGATTATTCGACGAACGAGCCCACGATGGATGGTACGGCTTCCGCGATTTTATTGTGGGTGCTAAAAAGTTCACCAAGGTAAGTCCGACGGCTCTCTTCTCTTACCGACTTTTGATTGGCACACTTTGCAAAGCGTTCGACGATCGGTTGCGAATCACCATCCACGCGAACTAAGAAACCTCCTTTCCGATAGTTCAAGATGCTCTTGAAGCTTCGCGAGCATTTGAACAAATGTTGGCCCTGAGCTTGTACGCATTAGCCCTATGACAAGGCTTTTCGTCGAACCCACGTTATTACTTCCTGTATTCTAAAGGTTCCGACCCCCCCGGCTACTTCGTTTTGCTGGCTTTTACAGACGCGGTGAAAATCTCTTCATTCAGGCGCTCACCCGTGCGCCGGTCGGTCCATATGGGATGCGAGACGCCGCCGAAGCTGGCGATCCCCGTGTAGTCGCCGTATTGGTTGAAGATCTCTGCGTCGCAATTGCGGCGGCAGAAACGCAATGTCGAAAGCGTGAAGCCGGTCTGCGCGATGAGGTCTTCACATACCGGGCAGCTCTCGTCGGTTGAGGCGGTAGTGACGCGCGCGTTCGGACCGAATGTCAGACCGCCGTCGGTCGAGCGCGCGAAGTATATGTCCGTCTTGCGCCGCGTCGGATCGTTGCGCGTGTCGTACCAGCTTATGTTGATCGAGCCGTCAACCGGGTCAACCGAGAGCCACGGATAGAACTGGTCGGCGCCCACACCGTCATCGGCGACGCGAATGGGCGCGCTCCAGTGCAAGCCGTTATCGTCGGAGAAGGCAAAGAACAGATCCATCTCGGCGCCATCAGTGAAAGGCTGCGTTTGGTCCGCCTGATCCGACCACACGCAGTAGAGCCGGCCGCGATGCGTGCCGCCGCTTCGATCAACATCGATCGCCGGATATACCAGCGCGCGCCGGACTTTGATCGAAGGTATCCCCGTGTCGAATGGGATGACCATCTCGCTTACGGTGCTGTCGCGGCCGAAGGTCACGCCGCCGTCGAACGAGCGGTCTATCTGCAACCGTGTATTAAGAGTGTCGAGCCAGGCGACGTAGAGTTCGCCGTTTGGCCCGACGGCGGGGACGGCGGCAATCTCGTTGGAGCCGCTGCCCGAGTTCTGATCGTCAATTCTCTGTCGCGTGAAGGTTACGCCGTTATCAGTCGAGCGCGCGAGGTTCACTTTACCGTTGGCTCCTTCGATTGTATCCCACGCGACGTAGACGTTATCGCGGAACGGGCTGGAAAGGTTCGTGTCGGTTGTGATGAACGGCTTATCCTCGAAGCGGCCGAACGAGCCCGCATTGAGGTCTTTCTTCAGGATCACGCCGAGCGAAAAGGATGCGCCGCCATCGGTCGTACGATTGACGATCATCGCATCGCCCTTGAAGTTGTTATCGACGCTAGAGATGAGCAGTTGCGAGAAGAAAATTGTGCCGCGCGTGTCAACCGCCACGCCCGGGTCAGAAGCGAAGGACCACCTTGTCCCCTCTTCGTCAACGAGCGGTAGGTCGGCGCCGACCCAGCTATTCCCGTCGTTAGTCGAGAAGTAAGCGCGCAATGGATTGCGGAAGATCTCGTTGGAGCCGCCAGCCAGCGTCTTGGGGCTCTGCGTATCCAGGGCGATGAAGGTTTCGCTTTGGGGGCCACGCTCATTGCTGACGTCGACGTTGGCGAAGACTTTGACGCCTGATGATGTGCTATCAGTGCCAGCTTGATTGGCGCGCATTTTTGCCATCCAGCGCGGCTCGGTGTAGGGGCTCGTTTGCTGCGGATTGCTTGAGTGCGCAGGTAGCGAAGCAACTGACACCAAGATAAGCAGAAGAAATAGGAACGGAATTGAGGGCCTACTGACTATGTTCAGTATCGCCCGCCGAAGTCTACTGTAGTGAACTCTCATATCAAGTCTCCTTTGTGATTTAGCCAGAGCAACCCAACGTATTCATCCGTAGATCCGGGGCATAAACCCGGCTTTGGTATAAAATGCCGCACCGTGATCGATCAATTGGGGGCAAAGCTTACATCTTCTGTCAGAAGAATGCCATGACTAAACCGGACGACGCATTCACCGTGGAGTCTCACTTTGAAGGCAAGGACGATTCGGTGCGGCGAATCTATGATCGGCTTTTGAAAGAGGCGCGAAGATTTGGCCCGGTTATGGAAGAGCCCAAGAAAACTTCGATTCACCTGGTCAACCGAACCGCGTTCGCGGGTGTGGCGACGCGGCAGCACGCCCTTATCCTAACCATCAAGAGCGACCGCAAGCTCTCAAGCCCACGCATTCACAAATCCGAACAGACGTCGGTCAAGCGTTTCCACCATCAAGTCAAGGTGAACTCGCCGGCTGAAATCGATTCCGAATTAGTGAGCTGGCTGCAGGACGCGTACGCGCTTAGCGGATAACGCCGAACTCCCTCTCCCTTTGGGAGAGGGTCGGGGTTGAGGGCATAGCGGAGTAACAAGAAAAGAAAACTCTCCTTTTCTGTCCGCTTCGATAAAAAGGAGAAAGAAGTATTTTAGGTTTCGTCGCTACGCCCTCACCCCGGCCCTCTCCCAAAGGGAGAGGGAGTTACTTACAAATTCCTGGCACACTGCCCGCGAATTAGAAGGTTTCGGTTTCGAAATCTGTACGAAGCTTAAGCGAGTGACGGCACGCTTTCGCGAACGTGAGTGCTGAGCAGGTAAATCGCTTCCATCACGGCCGAATGAACATCGGGCGGCAAAGGTTCGCGCGCCGCCATGATTCGCAGCGCGGGCAGTACCTGGGACTGATTACTGAGCGCGAGCAGCTTGGAGGCAGTCAGCCGGACTTCGACATTCGCATGTTTTCCGATCGCTTGTATCAGCGGCTGCACTTCGCCTGCCTTGGCCATTAAGAAGAGAATTGAAAACGCATCGTAGGTTTGGTCGCGACCTTCGCCGACCAGATTGTTGATGGCGTTTGCGGCCAATCCCGATCCGGCGATCGCGGCTCCGATCCTTCGCCGTCTCTCCGGCGAAGCCTCGCGCAGAGCCCGAGTAAACGATGCGGCTACATCGGAATGGAAGCTGCACAAAGCCCGGGCTGCAGCATTGCGAACTTCCGCGCTGGGGTCGTCAAACGACTTGGCAATCAGATTGTAGGCCTCTTCGCCGCCTTCCTCTGCCAGGTCGACTAAAGCGGCCGCCCTGTCGGAAGAGTTGGCGCTCTTCAAACGCTTAGCCAAATCTGGTGCTGCTGTCGTTTCGATCTGGTCGGCGGTCTCGAGGGCGTCGAGAGCTCCAAGCGTTGGCTTAACGTGAAACTCATCGGCCTCGAAAAGTGCCAGATCCGCAGTGGTCTCAAGATTAACAAATTCGGGCTGAATAGGCACAAGCGCCCTTGTCTGTTGATGCTCGAGATTTACGTTCATCCAGGGCGCTTGTTCATTCATCGGCGCCAGTGACTTCAAATCAGATTCGTGCGCGAATTCACACGACAAGTTTTCCGCGGTAGCTTCCGTATGCGCAAGTCGCGCTTGCTGTAATCCGGCCGGCAATTGTTCAATGTGTTTGGATTGTTCCTCTTCCGCTTTACTCAACTCATCTATTTCAACCTTGAGCGATCGCTGCCTTTGCTTACGCTCGTCGGCGGCAGCCAAATACTCCTTGCGGATTGTCTCCAACTCATTGAGTTGTTTCTGTTGGTCATCAACCCGGCGAGCTTGCACCTCGATGTGGTTCTGGGCTTCAGTAATCTCGGCGTGGCGAGATTCGGCGGCGGCGACGCGCTTTACCAAGGCGTCCTCCTCTTTTTGGAGCGCTTCGATCTCGTCGTTGAGCCGCTGCTCGGTTGCCGCTAATTCCGTTACCCGAGCCCGAGCTGTATGGCGCGCCTCTTCCCGAGCGCGAAGCCGGCCTTCAGCCTCTTCGATCTGCTTCAGTTGTTCTTCTTCAGCTTCGATGCCTTTGAATTCTTCTTCCTCGACTGGCCGAAACACCTCAATCTGCGTGTTGAGTGCCTGTTTCTGCGCAACGTGCTGTTGTGACGGCGCCTCAGCTGCCTCGATTCGGCTGGCGTTTTCTGCTTCTGACCGGCCCAGCGATTCGATCTCGGATTTGACTGATTGCTCCCTTTCAGCCAAGCGCGCAACTACCGCTTTCTGATCCGCTCGCGATTCCTCAGCCTGCGCGACCCACGCCTGAGCCTCCTCGATTCGTTTGAGTTGCTCAGCTTTAGCCGTTCGCAGGGTTTCGATTTGCGCATTCAGTGACTCTTCCTCATCGGCACGCGCTTGCGATTCTGCTTCCAGCCGTTTGCCCACAGCTCTCAACTCAACCAGCTTCCGCTCTTGCTCTTGCGCTCGAAGCTCAGCCTCTGACTTGGCGAGTTCATGCGCCTCCTGCTGAGCGCGAAAACGCGCCTCGGCGTCCTCGATGCTCCCCGCGTATTCTTCCTTTGACTTGGGCAGCGATGAGGCCTCAGCGGCGAGCGATCGTTCTTTTTCGATCACTTCTTGTCGGGTTTCGTCCTTTAGAGTAATAGGCGCTTCCGTTTCTTCAATTCGTTTCGCCAACTCGTCGTTAGATTTTGCTAACGTTTCCAGTTGAGCGGCAATCGACTGTTTCTTATCCAGTAATTCCGCAAGCTTGGTTTCAGCCTGTTGATGTGCCTCTTGTTGCACACTCAACTCGGCCTCTGCCAGCTCGAGCCGTTTCAATTGCTCACGTTCGGTAGCACGCAGACGCTGGATTTCAGCTCGTCGCTGCTCGGCGTCAGTTTCAGCCTGCTGTACTGCTGCATTCAATTCGGCCAAGCGCTGTTCAGCTTGTTCGCCGCGTATCTCTGCTTCGACTTTGGCTTTTAGGGATGTTTCCTCCTGCTCGCGCAATCGGGTTTGGGTTTCGGCGATGCGAGTTCGATGTTCCTGTTCCTCAGCACGTAGCTTTTCGATCTCGGTATGAAGCGATTGCTCGCTGCGCTTGAGCTCCGCAGCTTTAGCCAAGGCAAATCGATGAGCTTCCTGCCGAGAACGAAGTTCGGCTTCTATCCGCGCGAGCTGGCTCCGTTGATCTGTTTCGGCCTGACGTAGCGCTTCTACGGCGGCGTTAAGCTCGTTTTCCTTTGCGGCCTGGCGTTTAGTTTCAACTTCAGCGCGGTGGCGCGCCTCCATTTGTTTGAGAATTCTGGCTTCAATCTCTTCGATGCGTTTGAGTTCTGCGGCTTCGGTTTCGCGAAGCGTCTCCAACTCTGCACTGAGCCACCGTTGCTTTTCGCGGCGTTCCTTCGCTGCATCTTCGGCACGATGGCAAGCTTCCTCTTGAATCCGAATGCGAGCTTCCGCCTCGGCAATGTGAATAAGATGCTCCTCTTCATATTTGCGCAGCGCAGCTATTTCGGCGTTTAGTTCTTCCGCCTTCCTCTCTCGTTCGTGCACCGCAGCGCGTGCCCGTTGTCGTATCCCTTCCAATTCAGCCAGGCGTTGCTCTTCTTCCAAGGTGCGGCGTTGCGTCTCTTCTTCCAGTTGGCGTCGCGCTTCGTCAGCGGCCCTTCGTTTTGTCTCTGCCTCGGCTTTTCGTTTCCCAGCCTGAACTTCAGCCCGACGGCGCTCGAGTTCTCGTTCGGCCCGGTTTAAGGCTTCTTCTTCTTTGCGTAGTTGATCATCGGAGACAACCGGTCGTCCCGTATCCCTGGGCGCCGATCTTCTCTCAAGTTGTGCTGCGAGGTCCGCCAACTCCTGCTCGGTCGGCTCCGGTTTTACAAAAGCTTTGCGAGCTTCCTCCAGATGCACCAGGTTTCCACCAGACAATGCCGCCAGCAAACGGTCCGCGATAATCTGCTCGTTCAAGTCGTTATCAATTGCACCGTCTGCTCCATTGGGGCTGACTTTGCGTGGTAAGTCTCCGACTGGGTCGGCGTTAAAGTTTGGTGGTTTCGAGGACGAGTGCTCCATGATTTGGTTCTCCAACTCCAGCGACCTACGACGTGCCGGCGGGCCGGTCTGAATGTCAGGTGTGTAACTGAGACGGTTCAGCCCTGTCTTCTTCCGAAGCGCAGCAAAATAGTCAGGGATTTTTTAGCTTACGACGGTTGAATGTCGCAGTGGTGAGGCGAGGCGACGATCCGAGGCGTCCTTTGAGCGGGCCTGCGTGGTTGGCGGCCACCCAAGCTTGGTCTGATTCTCGCAAATCGTGGGCTTTTAGGTCAATAGGGGAATTTTTGCGCTAGAATGTAAAGCGAATTTGCAGGTCGATCAGCCGATTGTAGGGGCCTGCGCCACCGCCGCGGCCACCGCCGCCAAACCCGCCGAAGCCTCCGGCGCTGGCTGTTGAAATGCCGAAAAACGCGGAACTCAAATTACCGACGGGCGGCCGAAGATTAGAATATTCTGAAAATTAACTGACACAGTGATGTTATAACGCTTGGCGGACTCGTTGCCGCCAAAGCCGCCGCCCCCACCGCCGCCTCCACCGCCGCGGGCGCCACCACCACCGCCGCCACCGCGCGGCCCGCCTCCACCGCCGCCGGGACCGCCCAAGCCGCCTAAACCACCGCGAGGTCCACCACCGCCCCCGCGATTACCCTGGCGTTGCGACTGCGCCGTCGAGCGTCTTTCGCCGCCGAAACCAAACGTCCTGCTAACCCGCAGGTTCGAGATCAACGCGCCGGGCCCGTGACCATAGTTACGAGGAATGATCACCTCTCCAGGAGTCGGATTCGGATCGAACGCGCCAAATTTGGTGACGACAACTCCAGGCTTTGTCAGATCGCTCGCAAACGCAGGCCGCTCCGTAAACAAAGTGTCGCCATTCAAGTCTCGGCCAATAGTTATGTTGAATGGGCTACCCGACGACACGACAATCATGGGATTGAGGTTGATGTTCCAAGGCGCTCTGAAAGTCCCAAATAAACTGAATCGATGGCGCACGTCATTCGACGTCCGGCCATATTCGTCAGTAAAGTCGTATGGATTGGCGGCGAAAGTCCCAGCCCCGTCAGTATCGCTCTTCGCTTTGGACAAAGCATAATTGATATTGAAACTCATGTTTCGATTAAGCCGGCTGCCAAGCGTGACGATGAGTTGATTCTGATCGAAGCGGCCGGTCGAGTCGTACTCAAAATAATTGTTTGTGCCGAGCGGTCGCGTGCCACTTCCCGGCGCCAAAGGATTGAAAGTCCCAGGCAGCGGCGCGTTGATGGCGCGGGCCCGCAAGAGATGCAGGGTGCGCGCATGACTGTAGGTTATGCTGGTTGTAAAGTTGTGAGGCAGCGCTCTCTCAACGCTGATCGCGGCCTGCATGGTATATGGGGCTCGGATATCTTTTTCCAATCGATAGATTGTGACGGGCGTGGCAAACGACGTCAGGGTAGCGATCGATGGCACGTTGGGAAAAGAATTCAAAATCGTTGGATCGGTAACGATGAACTGTTGTTGATTAATTCCATTCAGGCGGTTCGCGGTCAGCGTTAGATTCTCGCCGACGCGATCGTAGAAGACACCAAAGCCGCCGCGCAGGGTGGTCTTCGAAGGCTTCTGCGGACTGGATCCAGGCGCCCACGCAAATCCGAAACGTGGCGCGAAGTTCAGATTGCTGCTGATGTTGTCCTGATTCTCGTAGCGTAGCCCAAAGCTCAATGTCAGATTCGGACGATACCTCCAATCGTCCTGAACAAAACCGCCAAAGTCCCACTGGCCGACGGTGGCCTTGGGATTTCCCGTCGCGATCGTGAACTGCGTTGTCCCACCACCCAGGGCGCGAATTTGCCCTGCCGTCTTGCCCTGTTGAAGGCCCTGAAGTGTGATCTGATAGACTTGGATACTGTTCAGTCCATTTGGATTACCCGTGCGGCGGCTGCCCCCGAAGGTCCAGGTGCCGCCGAAATTCTGTGGCGAGATGCTCGTGATGCGCGCGTCGCGCAGCCGCCCGCCGAATTTGATCGAATGCGAACCCATCGACAGCGAAGTTATGTTCGTTCCTTCCCAACGGTTTTGAATGTTCGAAGATAATCCGAT
>QHXG01000182.1:13565-25397 GCA_003222845.1 Acidobacteriota bacterium
TCCTGAACGATAATTGTGGGAATCGAATTGTTCGCATCATCGCCTGTCGTTTGGTGATTGAACTGGAACCGGGTCTCGTTAACAGTCCGCTTATTGATGATTGCTGTTTCAGTCAGACGCGCAGTCTGCTGGGTGCTGAACGTGTTGTATCGTCGCGACTCCAGGTTATAGCCACCCACGCCGCTAATCCCGCGACTATGTTCGTATTCATAACGAGCGACCAGCGTATTCTTCGCATTGAGTTGATAATCAATGCGTGGGCTGAACTCTGTGCGGCGATTGGGGATGGCAACGGTCTGGCTGAAGGGAATGATGTTCAGACTCTGATCGAGAATCGTAGCATTGACGACGGCTTCGTCATCAATGTCGCGCTTCTCGAAATCGAAAAAGAACGAAGCCTTCTTTTTGGTAATCGGCCCGCTTAGGTTGCCGCCATAATTGCGTACCATGTAAGGCGCGCGCGTTGGCGCAAACGGATTACGCGAGTTCAGCGCCTGATGATTAAAGCTGAAGGACGCCTGACCGCGAAATCTATCGGTGCCAGGTTTGGTAAGTATTTCGATGCGCCCAAACCCCGGCCGATCGTATTCAGCGGAGTAAGGATTGGAATTGATGCGTATCTCGCGAATTGAAGCCAACGGCGGTAAACGTCCGCCAGAAAAACCGTCGATATAAATTTGACCGCCGTTTGGACCAGCAGCAGGTCCGGCGAGCGCCTGCAACGCAGCGGCCAGATCGTCAGGATCGTCCGGCAATGATTCGAGGTCTGAACCCCTCAGCACAATCGCTCCGAGGTTATTTTCCGGCTCGGTGTTCACACCCGCGCCTTCAGGTGTGACGGTTACTTTCTGCTGTTCGATCGTAACTTTCAGCGTGACTTTAAGCTGCTGGCTCCGTGTGGTGGTCAAATCGATTTCGCTATTCTCGTAAGCTGCGAACCCAGGGGCCGTGACCTGAACCATGTATTTCCCCGGTGCGAGACCGTTGATTGCGAAATTACCTTCGCCGTTTGTGGTGGTGGTTTTCTTCGCACCGTTGGTATCGACGGCGACGACGGACGCGCCGACAATCACACCGCCGAATTCGTCTGAGACCTGTCCTTTGATTGTGCCTGTTGCCTGTTGCCCAAAGGCGACAGCGCACAGAGTCAACATCAGAAAGATAGCTCCAAATACTGCCGAGTATTGGAGGCGAAGGTTGAGCCGAAATGTCTGCATTTGTTGGTTAAGACGCGGTTGCCCAGGTTTTGGTTACATTAAGGCAACCAGTTGGAAGAACTTGGACGAGCGAAAGGTGGGGAGCATCGACGATTTGATTGAAATAATTGCCGTGAACGCTAATTCGAACTTCTCTGGACCGGACGGCTATGAAAATGTTTTTCTCTAGCCCAGGCGTTCAGGCCCGGGGACTAGTTAGATGATCGTACCATCGACCTCCTTCAGGGAGGTTTTAAGCAACATCGTCGAAACGTTTTTACAGGCCCATGAATGGACTCAGCAGACCTCCGCATCGCGCGCAACTTCGGGAGCTTTGTTGGCCCATGAAGGTTCGCCATTAACAAAGAACCGCTGCGACGCCGTGATCTGATTGCTCTAATTGCTGATCGAACCCAGCACTGACACTCATGGACCAAAGCGAGAGCGATATTCAGTCGAGTTGATGAATGCCTTGACCATCTCCGCGTTAACAAAGTTGCCGTTGAAGCCGTTGAGTTTATTCAGCCAGAAGTTGTAGCCGTCGAAGTTCGAGTCAGGGGAATCATAAGGATTTCTGCGCAAGTAACCGAAGTACTGCGTCAACACAAATGCTTTATTGAATTGAGAGTTGGTGAAATTAGTATTCTCGACGATGGCGCGCAGTGTCTGGGCGTGGTTCTTGGCGCCGCTCGTCAGATCCGTTACGAGCTGATTCCGTTCTGAGGCGGAGAGTGCTCCGCCAGCATTCGCGTTCAGCGCATCGACGAACGCGGCATTCGTCATCGTCGAAGGATACGCAGTTGTGAACGCGGAGCGCGCGACGAAATTGTTAAGGTACGCCACCTTGTTCGCCTCGAGTTGCGTTTCCCAGCCGCTGGCTCCCACCACCACGCCGTTTCCGACGCGCTGAAGGTCGGGCAGAAATTCCGTCAGCGTTAGCGGCACGGCGCCGCCGACGCGCGTCGTGCCGAAGGCCGCACCGTAAGTGCGGTACACCAGGTAACCGGATTGCTGAAACTCGATCGAGAGGTAGAACGCCGCCGAGACGTTGATGCGTTTGAGTTCAATGCAAGCTGAGTCAGTTCCGCAGCCCGTGATTTCGTTGGTCCAGAACCCGAGGCCCGATACGTCGGGCTCGCGATTGAAGAAATCGACGTAGTGCTGTCGCACATAGAATGATGCGGCGTCAATTGGATTCGTCGTTGGTGTTGAAGCGTCGTTGTCGGTAATTGTCACGGTGGCCGTGCTGGGACTTCCGAGCGTTGCGCCGGATGGATTGCTGAAAGCGATGCTGAAAGTTTGATTGCCTTCGACAAACACATCGTCCGTAATGAAAACCGTGATTGTCTTGCTGGTTTCGCCGGCGGCAAAACTAAGCGTGCCCGACACGGTGTTGTAATCCGAAAGATGCGAAGCGGTGCCATCTGTCGTCGCGTAATCGACAGTTGCCGCGGTTGAAGTATCGCCAGATCTGGTGACTGGAATTACAATACTGCCTGCGCCCTCGCCGACGGTGTAACTCGACGCGCTCAACTGCACCGTTCCGGCCGTAGCATTCGTGGTGATTTGAAGCGTCCAGCCGCCATTGATAGCGCCCGAGTTCCCGATGAAATTATCGACTGCAAACAGCTTCCACACGCCGTTGGGATTTGTCCCACTGAACACCCCGTTCAAGGTCGATGAGCCGCCCGGAGCCGTCTGGTTGTAGGGCGGAGATGGCGCCGGCGTGGGAAACAAATCATTGTCTTTGTCAACGCTGGTCGGTTTGTAAGAGCCGCTCGCGATTGGCCCGGAGTTCGGAATGCCCGCAGTCGCTGAGTTATCCAGAGTGTAGGTAATATTGCTGACGCTGGTTGAGCCGCCCACATCGGATTGTAAGACGATCTGCGCTCCGGTTGGCCCAACCAGCAGTAATCCCAAATCATCAGGAAACGTATGCGTCAAGTTGTTCACGATGACTTTGATATCGGTGATCGTTCCGGACATTCCCGAGACGGTGATCGCCGATGGATAAGGATTTGCCAGGCCGACCGCGTACGAGGTCGCGTCGGTCAACGTAATCACGTTCGGGTTGCTGAACGATGCGGTTATCGAAGCCGGACCGGATCGATGCTTGGTGTTGCCGCGGTTTGGCGCCTAGGGCCCGCGTCAGAATTAGCAAAGGCGCCGTTCGTATTGACGGTGATAGACCAACCGCCCGTGAAAGAACCTGTGTCGCGAATAAACTGATCGATGACATAGAGCTTCCAGACGCCATTTGCACTGGTGCCGCCCAAGATTCCTGTCAGCGTCGATGAGCCGGCCGACGTTGGTTGACTCCACGAAGTCGGCGGCGCGGGATTGCCCACGAAAATAGGAAAGTTTTCATCGTTAAGAATGCTGGTCGGCCTGAAGGTCCCTGAGGTCAGCGTCCCATTGTCAGGCATCGTCGATGAGCCGGAATCCGCAATTGTGTAAGTCAGATTCGTGACGGCATTGCTGCCGCCCACATCTGATTGCAAAACCAGACTCTGACCATTCGGCCCAACGAGGAGCAACGCAAGATCGTCGGGCCACGTGTGCGTCAATCCATTCAACGTCACCGTCAGGCTCGTGATAGTTCCCGAGAGTCCCGACACGGTGATTGGAGAAGGATAGAGGCTGCCAACTCCCGGGCCGCCCGCGTCGGCATCGGCGATGACGACGGCCGTGCTGTTGCTGAACGTGGCGGTTGCTTCCGTCTGCTGCTGAGTGCGCGCGACCGGTGAGAACGCCAGTGCGGCTAAAAGGATTAAGCAGCAAGACATAACGATCGTCAATCGCAATCCGCTAAACGTGGTTCGTTGAGGCATGTTTGTCCTCCGCCCAAATGGCAATTGAATGCAGAATGATCCGGTCGCTACCGCTCGCGGTACTGATACTCAGCCTTGACACAAAGACTGCGAGGTTGAGCTTCTGATTCCAATCGTCTTGAAAATCTGGATTTGGCCGTCCTTGTAACGCGTCTCAAACATGTAAGTTTGCAAGTTCGCCGAGTTGAAGACGCCGTCGTTCGTGTTGTTGGTCGTGCGCAGCGAGCGCGTGTTGTAAAGCGGATGCTTGCGATAGACGAAATCGCTCACGCGATCGGCAAAAGGAAATTGAGCTGTGGCATATTCGGTGCCGTTGATTCTAATCGTCGTGTGAATATGCGTCGTGCGGCTCGAGTACCAGCCGGGATATACAGTGTCGAAGTAGACCATGCCATCGCTGTCGGTTGGCTGGACTCCGCGACAGAAAGTTTGATTTGCGACGTTGGCGCCGGTCGTGCAAACCTGCGCCGTTAGCGCGGAATAAATTCCGCTCGCGCTTGTGTGCCAAACATCGACCGTGGCATTCGTCACGGGCTGGCAGGTGTCGGCATAAATAATCCGAAACGCAAGGTGCGCCGGCAGGCCCATCGCTCCGGCGCTAATGTCCCGGCGCGTCAAAGCTCCCGCGGCCGAATAGCATGGGCCAAGCGTCAACCCGCACGTCAACACACAAGTATCAACGGCCGGAACGTAGGTCAGTGCGGCTTCGGCTTCGGCTTCCAGTTCGGGCTCGAACGCAATCAGATGCGCGCCGGCTAGATTCGGAAGCGGTGCACGCGGCAAGAGCAAATTAAGTAAGTCGCGTCGCCCTGGGCCGCCAATCGCGGCCAGACCCAGCGCCGCGGCGAATCCCTTGCCGCCTCGCAAAAGCATTTCGCGACGATCTAACAGAGACCGCTCGCTAAGAGACTCTTTCTTCATCTTATCTCGTCTCCGGCTTAGTGCCTTGAAAGTTGGTCAGAACCGCCTGCGGTAGCGGGCGGTTGATCGTTAGTTCATCCAACGCCCGTATCGATATCTGAGTACAACCGCCCCGCTACCGCAGGCGGTTCTGACACAGCCGGCCCAAAGGAAAGTCATCTCTCACGAGTTGCGACCCTCCAGTTGAAGCCGTTCATCAGCAGTCCTCAAGGTGCCCCGGCGCTGAGGATGCTGAATCCTGAAGCGCAAACACTATGGCCGATCAGGCGGCGGTGGGGGCGGACCCTGGCGCTCGAACTGCTGACGTTTCGCGGCGAGTTGCGCTTTCTGGTCGGCTGTCAGGACAGCCGCAATCTGCGACATCATCTTCGCGTGCGAGACTTCCAGCTCGATTTGGGTCTTTGCGCGGGCTTCGGCGGCGGCGCGCACAGCGGCTTCATCGAAAGTGCCGCTCATCGGATCAGGTTCGCTTTCGTGCACAGTGCGCAACTGATCGTGAAGCGCCTTGTCACTCTCTCGAAAGCTGTCTGTGATCTTTTTGATCTGCGCTTTCTGATCGTCGGTCAGATTCAGATCGCGAGCCAAAGGTCCGAGTCCATCGCGTGGTCCCGGTCCGCCGTGGAAACCTCCGCCCCGAGGCGGCCCTTGCGGATCTTGTGAAAAGGCCATGGCGGCTCCCGTCAAGAGCAACGCGCCGGCAATTGTCGCTACGCTGAACTTCTTCCAGTTTAGTTTCACTTTCGTTTCTCCTTTTATGAATCAAATGGGTCGATTGAACGCGAAGCTTCGCTTTCAATCCGATTTGTTCAATTAGTCGCGGCTTAGACGCTCTTCATATGACGCGCGATGTTAAGAGTTCGTCAAGCGCGTGCAAATAAACGCAAAGAGAGCAGATTTGCAGGAGTTCGCGCTTTACAAAGATGCAGCGGCAATTAAGATAGCAGTGTTGAGAGTTCCAAGCTCCAGCTTGCCGCTTTCAAGTCAGTACCACGAGCGGTAGCGACCGGATCATACGAATATCGTCGTAAATCAGAAGACTCCAGGATCCGGTCGCTACCGCTCGCGGTACTGACACGGGCACGGCAACGTAAACGTTGAACTCTGAACTTAGAATTTGGCGATGCAACAGATTCTAGTTATAGACGACGACACTGAACTCTGCGAATTGGTTGCAGAGTATCTCGAGCCGGAAGGCTACAAAGTCGAGGCAGTGCACGACGGATATCAGGGAGTGCAGCGC
Organism: Acidobacteriota bacterium; assembly: GCA_003222845.1. Classification (GTDB taxonomy): domain Bacteria; phylum Acidobacteriota; class Blastocatellia; order Pyrinomonadales; family Pyrinomonadaceae; genus UBA11740. The sequence goes on from QHXG01000182.1 coordinate 19,754, forward strand.
GCGCTTTCCGGAAAACACGCGCTGGCCGTTTTAGATTACATGCTGCCCGGCCTGAATGGCTTTGAGGTCCTGCGCCGAATTCGCTCCGCATCGCGCTTGCCGATTGTGATGTTGACCGCGCGCGGCGACGATGTAAATCGCATCATCGGACTTCAGATCGGCGCGGACGATTACCTGCCAAAACCTTTCAATCCGCTGGAGTTGGTGGCGCGCATCAATGCCGTGCTTCGCCGCACCCGATCTGGGCCGAATGAAATGCAATCGGAAGAAGTGCTGGTTGTTGGCGACGTGGAAATGGACGGGCGAACCAGGACAGTTCGTCGTGCCGGCGAAACCGTTGAGCTAACCGCCGTTGAATATAGTCTGTTGGAGAGACTGCTGGGGGCGCCGGGCCGCATTCTTACTCGTGAAGAGCTCGTGAGAGAGGTATTGCATCGCGAGCTTTCAGCTTTTGATCGAAGCATCGACACGCACGTAAGCAACTTGCGAAAGAAGTTAGGCCATGAAGTCAATGGCGTCGAACGGATCAAGACTGTGCGCAGCGTTGGTTACATTTATGCCAAGAGTGAAGAGGTTTGAAAATCTTTCCACTAGCCCAGGCGTTCACGCCTGGGTTAGCGGAGATTGTTTTTGCTTAGCCCCATTTATGGGGCTTCTCGACCGTCTTACGGCTAAAGCCCTCACCAAAGCCTCGTGAACGAGGCTGAAGGAATATCGCGGGATTCTTCTCCCAGGCGTGAATGCCTGGGCTAGAGAAAAGAGTTTGCCAGACGTTTATGCGTAGTCTTTTTCTAAGAATCCTTCTTTGGTTCGGAGTCGCGATGGTTTTGGCCGCAGTGGCATCGTTTGTTATCGGCGTGATCGCCGAGCGCCGAGCGCGTGACATGGCGCCGCCCGATTTGGTTGAAGCATTTGAGATTTATTCACAGACTGCGGTCGACACGTTTGAGCGTGATGGAGGGGCAGGACTCGCTGCATATCTTGAACGCATCGAGCACGCATCGGGCATAAACGCAGTGCTCATCAATGAACGTGGAATTGAGGTCTCGGGTCGCACGCCTCCCGTAGGGGCGCAGGAACTGGCGCGACGCGCTCTGGAGAAAATGACTTTCGTCAACGATTTCTCGCGGGGAATTCCCTTGAACGCACACGCGGCACGCTCGCCCAATGGCGCAATCTATGTGCTCGTGGGCCAGGACCCCGGACCCGCCCGACGTCCAGGGCGGCCATTTGTTGGACGCGGATTCTTTCGCGTAACTCTTATTTCATTAATACAGCGGCTGCTGCCGGTGCTCCTGATCGGCGGATTGTTCTGCTATTGGCTGGCCAGACACTTATCGTCGCCGCTAACCGAGTTGAGAGGGGCGACGCGTGAATTAGCTGAGGGTAGACTTACCGCGCGCGTGGATGAAAAGTTACTAAAGCGGCGCGACGAGATTGGTCTGCTCGGTCGCGACTTCAATCTCATGGCCGGCCGAATTGAATCTCTGGTCGAAGCGCAACGCCGATTGCTCGGAGACATTTCGCATGAGTTGCGCTCGCCTTTGGCGAGACAGGGAGTCGCGCTTGGGCTCGCGCGCCGGCGCTCCGGTCCGGAGGCGGCCAGCGCATTGGATCGCATCGCACGCGAGGGCGAGCGCATTAATGAATTGATCGGACAGTTGCTGGCTCTGTCCCGCATCGAAAGCGGAACTGGCGGTTTAGAGAACGTGAAGATCGACCTCAGCGCCTTGGTGCGCGAAGTTGCCGAAGATGCGGACTTCGAAGCTCGCAGCCGCGATCGCTCGGTTCGAGTTGAGCAGTCCGAATCGTTGACGATTTCCGGCGTGCCGGAGCTGGTAAGAAGCGCGATCGAAAACGTCATTCGGAACGCCGTGCGTCACACCGCTGAGAATTCTCAAGTGGATGTTTCGCTGGCTTCCGAGTCTGTTAACGGTGATCGGTTCGCGACGATTAACGTGCGCGATTGGGGAACCGGCGTTCCGGAAAACTCTCTCGAAGAAATCTTTCGTCCCTTTTATCGGGTCGAAGACGATCGCGATCGGCGGACGGGCGGAACGGGTCTCGGCCTTTCAATTGCAGCGCGGGCGGTACGACTGCATCACGGAACGATCGAAGCATCGAATGCGCCGGATGGCGGGTTGATTGTAGAGATTAGATTGCCGATCGATCGCGCGTCCTGACACCCTTGTCCTCTGGAAAGAGGGATGGGAAGAGGGCCGAGGCATCCCTCACAAGCTATATCGTCTTTCCCGCCCTTCTCCAGGAGAGAAGAGAGAACAGCGATCGAGTGTATCGGGCTGGAAATTCCTGCAAAGCAAGAATAAGATAGCGTCAGTTTTTTCAACGAATCTCTGGGAAAGGAGACTGACGATGAGAGCTGCTCCGACTCCTGAAAACGAGGCCGCTCGCTTAGAGACACTTCGTCAATATCAAGTCCTCGATACTGATTCCGAAGATGCATTTGACGATCTTACGCGGCTGGCATCTTACGTTTGTCAGACTCCGACGGCGCTGATCAGTCTGGTCGACGCGAACCGTCAATGGTTCAAAGCCCGCGTGGGTATCCAAGCGCGTGAAACGCCGCGGAATATTTCGTTTTGCGGACACGCTGTCATGCACAGAGGATGTTTCATTATCGAGGATGCGTTGTTTGACGAGCGTTTTGCCGACAATCCGCTGGTGATCAATGAACCATTCGTTCGGTTCTATGCGGGAATGCCCTTGTTATCGCCGGAAGGTTTCGCTATCGGCACCCTCTGCGTCATGGATCGCAAACCTCGCCATCTCGATGCCAAACAAATCGACGCCCTGCAGATGTTGGCCAACCAGGTGATGAGCCAGCTTGAGCTGCGCCGCGAAGTTCGTTTCTGCAAGACCGCGCTGGAAAGACATAAACGCGCGGAAGCTAAATTGAAGCGGAGTGTTTAAGACAAGACTTGCGTTCGCGAAGCGGACGATGAGTGGATCATAATCCGCCGATTACGCAGATTACGCAGAATAGGAAACATCAAAACGTGACCGTTGCGACTGGTCTTTTTTATCTTCTTCAATCTGTGAAATCTGCGTAATCTGCGGATTACTCTTCTTCTTCACCACGAATTCGGCCTTCTTCTTTCGCTTGCTGAACAATCTTCTGTGCGAGCTGACCCGGAACCGGATCGTAGTGTGAGAACTGCATGTGGAATGAACCGCGCGCGGCGGTGATTGAGTTCAGGGTCGATTGATAGTTCAGCATTTCGGCCATCGGCACCTGCGCCTTGATCAACTGGTTCTTGCCCCACGTGTCCATACCCTGCACGCGTCCGCGCCGCGAATTAAGATCGCCCATGATGTCGCCGCTGCATTCCTGTGGCGCAGTAATCTCTACGTCCATGATTGGTTCGAGGAGCGCCGGCTTTACTTTCTCCATCGCGTTGCGAAAAGCCTTGCGACCGGCGGCGCGGAAACTGTGCTCGTCGGAATCGACGTTATGATACGAGCCGTCGATCAGTTGCACCTTGAAATCAACCAGCGGATGGCAATCGAGCCGTGTTGTGCGGCTTCGATGATACCTTTTTCAATCGCTGGACGATATTGCTGCGGCACCGAACCGCCGAAGATCTTATCTTCGAAGATGAACCCTTCCCCACGCGGCAGCGGTTCGAAGATAACTTTGCAATCTCCGAACTGTCCGCGGCCACCCGTCTGTTTCTTGTGGCGTCCCTGCACTTCCGCACGCTGGGTGATGGTTTCTTTATAAGGAACTTTCGGTGGGTGCAGCATAACTTCCACGCTGTAACGCTTCTTCAGTTTCTCGACCACTGATTCAACGTGGACTTGACCCGAACCGGCCAGGAGAAACTCTTTCGTTTGCGCATCGCGAGTGAATGAAAGCGCCGGATCTTCTTCGAGAATCTTGTGAATCGCGACGCTGATCTTTTCTTCGTCCTGGCGCGACTTCGGTTCGATGGCGAAAGCAATTGCTGCTTCGGGATATTCGACCTTGTCGTAGATGATTGGGTGAGCTTTATCGCAGAGCGTGTCGCCGGTCTGAGTCTCTTTCAGTTTGACGCAAGCGATAATGTCTCCCGCGTGCGCTTCGTGAACCTTGTCCAGTTGTTTGCCCTGCGTCGTGTGCAGCGCGCCCAGACGTTCCGAAGTTCCTCGGGTTGAGTTGTAAACCGTCGCGTCTGTGCCAACTTTGCCGCTGAAAATTTTGAAGACATTGATGCGACCAGCGAATGGATCGGCAATCGTCCGGAAGCAGTAGGCCGAAAATGGTTCGCTGCTCGAGTATTTTCGTGACTCCGGCTCTCCTTTTTCATTCTTACCGTGTTCAGCTTCGTGATGTGCGGGATCCGGGGCAAACTCAATAATGTGATCGAGCAAAGTAGAAAGCCCTACCAGGTTCATCGTCGAAACTGCGAACACCGGACAAAGCTTGCTGTTGGCGATCGCGGCGCCGATGTTCGGCAGCACGTCGGAATCGTCGAGCGTTCCCTGATCGAAATACTTCTCCAACAAAGCATCGTCTGATTCCGCCACCAGCTCGACCAAACGTTCTCGTGTTTTATCAACCACGTCGCGGCCTTCGGTTGGGATGTCAATCTCTTTAGCTTTGCCACGCTCGTCGAATTCATACGCCTTCATGTGGACGACGTCGACGACGCCTTTGAAGTTGTGTTCTTTTCCGATCGGCAGAGTGAAGGGAACAATTGCTCGCTTGAACACGTTGTGCGCGCTGTCGAGCGCGATTCCGATGTTTGAATGCTCCTTATCTAACTTTGTTACTACCATCAAGCGCGGCAGCATGAACTCATTCGCATAATTCCAAACTTTTTCCGTCTGCACCTCGACGCCCTTGACGCCGTCGACGACCACGACGCCACAGTCGGCAACGCGACAAGCCGGCCGCGCGTGCGAAACAAACGCCGCGTATCCGGGCGTGTCGATCAAGTTGACTTTGGTTTCTTTGTGTTCGAGGTGGGCGAGCGCGGTGTTAAGTGTGATCTTGCGGGCAATTGAATCTTCATCATGGTCGGTAACGGTCGTGCCCTCATCGACCTTGCCCCAGCGGGGCGTGGCGCCAGCGACGAAGAGAAGCGAACTAATCAGTTGCGTCTTCCCTGCGTCGCCATGTCCAATGACCGCAAGGTTGCGAATGGCTTCGGTGGCATAAACTTTCATAAGTGCGTCTGGGTCCTTTCAGAGATCGATTTCCGGCGACAGTCATCCCTTCGGTTTTCATTGAATGAAAAGGCCAAATGTGACTGCGGATTGATTCGATAATTTAGCCGAGCCGGAATGATAATGGCAAGTTCGTGCTCTAGTGCGCCAAGAATTTGGAGGTAAGTCCGAGGATTTATTATTGCTTCTCATTCACACCCAGCTTTAGCTGGGTGGCTGTGAGCCATTTCCGATTTCTTAACCGTTTTAACGGTTTCGATCGCGCAACGAAACCGTTAAAACGGTTAGGTGGGTAGATCCTTTTCGACCACCACCCAGCAGGGTGTGAATGAGAGGCCGCAGGTTTCTTCTCAGCCAAGGTGTTAAGCATGGCGACGTCGCTCGCGAGTGAGCTTAGCGCCGGTCCGGTGCTCGCTCGAGATTAATTTGCGCAAAGCACGATTTACGGCCGTCGAATCCGGGAAATAGGCTTGAA
>QHXG01000653.1 GCA_003222845.1 Acidobacteriota bacterium
GCCGCTGGAGAGTTACCGCCGCACGCTGTTGAGGCTGCCGGGATATCGTCCACTGCAGTTCACCATCAATAGTGGTGATCCATTTATCGGCCTTACACAATGGCAGGGAAGCCTGTTTGCGCAAGACGACTGGCGAGTCAGCGAGCGCCTGAACTTCTCGTATGGCCTGCGCACTGAGTCTCAGACGCATCTACGGAAACCGTTGAGTGTCGCCCCGCGGGCCGCTTTGGCAGCGCGACCTTTTAGAAATAAGAAGAGCATTCTGCGCTTGGGCGCCGGACTATTCTACTCGCGGATCGATCCTGGCATTACGATCGAAACAGAACGCTTCGATGGTGTGCGCGAGCAGGAACTCGTCGTTCAGCGGCCCGCATTCTTCCTGAGCATTCCCACTGTTATCAACCGGGCCACATCGCTAACTACGCTGCGCGCAAAGTCTCGAGATATGACGGCGCCGTATTCATTCCTGTCGACGATAAGCTTCCAGCAGAAATTGCCCGCAAAGCTCTCAGTCACGATGAGGTACACGTGGGAGCGGGGGTTGCACTTGCTCAGGACACGAAATGTCAACGCGCCACTGCCTGGTTCAACCGATCGACCTCTGCCGACCCTGGGGCCAATTTTGCAATACGAGTCAAGCGGAAGATCGAAGCGTCACGAATTTGTCGTTACGCTCCAGGGAGATTTAAGCGGCAAAGTCTCTTTTTACGGTAGCTACCAGCTTGGGTTTGCGCGTAATGACACCGACTCGTCCGCAACGGCGCCCGCGAATTCGTATGATCTGACAACCGAATTCGGCCGAGCGGCAGGCGATCAGCGTCACCAATTCGACTTCGACGCCGATTTTCTCCTTCCGTGGCACATCCGCTTAAGTCCGGATATTTACGTTGCCTCAAGCGCGCCGTTCAATATCACCACCGGAAGCGACGACAATGGGGATACGCTGTTCACAGATCGGCCCGCCTTTGGCAAAGCCGGCGATGCGGGGGCGATCGTCACGCGCTTCGGCATTTTCAATCCCCACCCTGAGCCTGCCGATGCGATCATCCCGCGCAACTTTGGCCGGGGGCCAGGCGAAGTGAGCGTGAATCTCAGTATCTCGAGGACCTTTAGCTTCGGCGGGGTGTCAAAAGGAGCAACTACTGAAGCCCCAATTGGGTCAAAGGACAGAAACGACGGTCGCGCCTTCTGGCCGCGCCTCAAAAGTGGAATTACTGATCGTAATTACCGCCTCACGTTCAGTATCGAAGCAAGTAATCTGCTTAACCATACAAACTTTGGCGCCTTTAATGGCGTCATAACCTCACCGGTGTTCGGCCGGCCCAACAGTGCCGACGATCCTAGACGGATTAATTTAGGTGCGAGGTTCAGCTTTTAGTGAAATGAGAAAGACCTACCAGAACGTGCGATTCGTATGGACGGCGGCAATCGGCATTATCGCGATTGCGGTCATGGCCGCTAATCACTTCTCAGGTATAACTCAAGCACACCGCGCGGTTATCGTAGACGAGCAAGTGATCGCCAGTTCGTGTGCTTTGCAAACGTTTAGCCCCGTTGCCAATCTCATTGCCGGGACGCTTCCGGTCGCAGTTGCGGCCGCCGATCTCAACGCCGACGGAAAGCTCGATTTCGCGGTAGCGAATTTCGGATCGAACAACGTCTCGGTGTATCTCAACAGCGGGACAGGCAGCTTCCCAGCCCCCATCAACTACCCAGCCGGAACAAACCCCAGTGCCATCGTGGCTGCTGATTTCAATGCCGACGGAAAAATGGATCTCGCGGTCACCGAATCCGGCGCCGATCAAGTGTTGATTCTCCTCGGCAACGGAAAAGGTGGATTCACCGCTGCCGGCAGCTTTTTTGTCGGAGCAAATCCCAATGGCATAGTGGCAGGCGATTTCAATGCTGATGGCAGACTCGATCTCGCCGTAGCGAACACTGATACAGACGATATCTCCATCCTCTTCGGGAACGGAAACGGAACCTTCAGACCAACGCCGAACATCTCTGTCGGCAGCACGCCACTTGCTCTCGTCGTAGCTGATTTCAATGGCGACGGCAAACCGGACCTGGGCGTGGCCAATTACTTCGATGACGACTTATCTATTCTTTTGGGTAACGGAAACGGAGGTTTTGTCGCGGCTCCGAAAGTAGACACCGACACCAATCCGATTTCACTCGCGGCGGGCGACTTCAACGGCGACGGCAAGATTGACCTCGCAGTCGCTAACGAAGGCGCGGACGATGTCACAGTCTTTTTCGGAAATGGCTCTGGCGGTTTTGCCGCGCCAACCTTCTATAACGTGGGTGCAGATCTCCAGGCCATCGCTAAAGGTGACTTTAACGGCGACGGCAAACTCGATCTGGTCGTCGCGAATGGTCTTACCGACGACATCTCTGTCCTGCTAAACAAAGGGTCTGGCGGATTCTTCTCGCCGATGACCTTCAGCGTAGGAATAACACCGATCGCTTTCGCAGTGGCGGATCTGGATTCGGACGGCAAGCTCGACCTCGTCATCCCTAATGCTGACTCGAACGACGTTTCGATCTTGATGAATACTTGTGGCGCCTCGACGGTCCTAAACCCGATCGACGACCCTTCGTTCTTCGTGCGCCAGCACTATATTGACTTTCTTAATCGCGAGCCCGATGCATCCGGGGTGACTTTCTGGACCAGCCAAATCACGAGTTGTGGCGCCGATTCGGCATGCACAGCCCTCAAGCGCGTCAACACTTCGGCAGCTTTCTATCTTTCGATCGAATTCCAGCAGACCGGCTATCTGGTTTACAAAACTTACGGAGCTGCCTTTGGCACGACCCGCATCGGCGGCGCCGTGCCGCTGACCTTCGCGGAATTTCTGCCCGACGTACAACAGGTCGGAGCCGGAGTCGTTGTGGGAGCCACCGGCTGGGAGACGCAACTCGAAGCGAACAAGGTGGCGTACTTCGACGAATTCGTCACCCGCTCGGCATTTACGACGATGTATCCCTCAACGATGA
>QHXG01000654.1 GCA_003222845.1 Acidobacteriota bacterium
CAAGTATTGGCCCAGCCAACTACTTCAAGCGGCTCAGAGTTAATTGACGCGGCACGTCCAGATCTATCTTGCCCTTGGTAAGCGTCCATACAAGTTTACCGTTCGCGAGTTTGAGAGTTGCCATCGAGGGCGATTTCGGTCTCTTGTAACGTACGTTCGCTTCAACCTCTTCGATCCCGTGTATGTCATTGGGGTTAAACTCGATTGAAATTGTGTCGCCGTTGACCGTACCGATAAACGGCACGAAGCTGCTGTCTGCGCCGTCGTTTTCACCGTCAACGAGTTGAGCGAATGTGTAACGCCCGCTCACTTTGTCCCTCTTTGTTTGATGTCCACCCCAAAAACGCTCTGTTCCTTGTTTTTGTCGGGACGGCTTTTCCATTCCCAGCTTCCGCCGGCTCCCTTCTGTGCAAAGATAGGCACGGTGAAAGCCATAATGCACACGAGCAAGATCGGAATTCGTTTCTTCATCATAATCGTCTCCCTTTCATTAAAATTTGGGCAGGTGTTCGTACGGTCCGTGCGCCGCGAAGGCGGCCAGCGGCCCGCTGGGCCGGATGACCTGTCGGATGACGGCGTAGGGCACGATGACGTTCGTCTGCCCCGCGCCGGGCGGACCGATCTCCGTCGAATCGAAGATGAAGTCCAAACCCTCCGGCGTGATCATCCACTTCTTTTCATCGCTGACGACGTTCTCGACGTGCCAGCGTAGCACTTCGTCCGTCGCCCACTTTTCGTCCTTGTATTGATTTTTCAGGTCGCGCAGGCAGTAGTCGCTCAGAAGCTTCTCGTAGTCTGAGCCGGGGCTGAAAAGCTCGTCGAACTTGATCAGCCGCCCCCGCCGTAGGTCGTAGTTGATTGTTTCCGATATAGCATTGCGTTGGCCCGCGCCGCCGTAATAGAAGTAGTAGATAAGGTTCACGCTGACGAGGTCGTCGTTCGCCAGCCCGACCCCGTAGCTCAGATCGAACTCGCTGCCGTCCGAGCCTTCGAGAAAATCCTTGCGGTACTCGCCCATGTCCTTCATGACCTCGCCGCGGATCATCTCGTTGAACCGCGCGACACTTGGGCCGCCGGTACCCTCAAGCTGCGGGTACTCGATGCTGATCTCGTACTGTGGCTGCCCCTTCCGGCTCTTCTCGCTGAGGGCGCGGGTCATAAGCTTGAGCGGGCCGCGGAAAGCGACCGCATAGACTGTGAGGCTGAAGGGCATGGCGCGTGTGCCGTCCGGCTTTGACCAGTTGCCGCTCAGGAAGTCCCCGCAGCCCTCGCAGTCTGACGGCCGCCACTTACCTTTAAAGATCCCGGTCTGCGCGCCGCCTGCATCGTACTCTCGCAGAGTGAAGTTGCCCGGCGCGTCGATCTCGCCGCGCAGAATCAGATCTTGCCGCACGCGCTCGTAGAAGTAGACGCCTGAAAGCTTCCCGCCCTCGCGCCGCAGCCGCATCTGGATGCGGTATTTGTTGCCCAGTTTGCCGCTGAAGACGCGCTCGGCCTGGGCCGCCCCGACCGCCGCGAAGAACCAGAGGCAGGCTGCTGTGGCGAGACAAGCACACGGCAAGAAAAATTTTAGACTTCTCATTGCTGACTCCTTAACTGCTTCCGCCAAACACCGAGCGGCAAGCCGGCTCGCCGCCGTACGAAGAAAGCACGTCAGCGGCGATGCGGTTTACTTCCTGACCTGGCCCTCTCAGCGGATGGTGACTTCGAGCGTGAAGGTCGCACCGGCCCGCTGCCCATCCACGACGATGCGGAAGTTGCCGCTGCCGCTGGCGCTGCCCAACTCACCCTCCCAGTCGGTCACTCCGTTCGCCCCATCCAGAAAGTCGGCGTCGTAATCGTTGGGGGCGATGTAGAAGCGCGCCCGCTTGCCCGGCGAAGTCAGGTGAACGGTCATGCGCTGGCCGTCGCGCGCATGCAGGTCGTAGCAGGCATGCTTACTCTTGTCCACCTTTCCGTTAATCACGGCGGTGGTGCGCCCCTTCGCAAACTTGAGGCGGGAGCACTGCGCCCGAACTCCGGATGCTGCAGTCAGCATCATAAGAAGCAAAAAAACGGTGGTAATCTTCTTAGCGATGGTAATCTTCTTCATGGTTCTGCTCCTTGTCTAACTGTTCTCGTTGATGGTTGATTCAGTCCGAGGGACGGGCCGCAGATGAGCAGCCTGCCGTCGCTCAGTTCGGTGTAGTGGAGCGCACCCGCCTGGACGCGCGCGTAGATGGCGGGCGTCGTTACTCCAGCGAGGTTCGCGGCGGCGGCTGGCGTAATCATCAGACTCTCGGCCTCGCAGCCGTCGCACCAGACGCGGATTGCCTCCGCCTCGCGGCTGAAGATGACCAGCGTCTCGGTCTCGATAGTAATTTCCGTGCGGCTCCAGCTTTTTGCCATGTCCCCTCCTGCGAATTACCGAAAATTTGCTCGCCATCGGGACGGCGTCGTAAAATGCGTCGCCTGACGATTGGTCGCGCAAATGATCTCCGTTCACGAGCGCGACAATAGGCGTATAGAGAAAAAAATTCCTCAAGAGATCGATTAAGAAGTTCTCAAGAAGTTCTTAGGATGAAAAAGCCCGCCAAAAACGGCATTAGCTACGAGTTCGGCGAGTTCCGTCTGGACGCAGCCCAACGCGTTATCTTCCGCGCGGGGCGGGCCGTCCCACTTGCTCCAAAAGTGCTTGAAACCCTGCTGGCCCTCGTTGAGCGCAGCGGGACGTTAGTGACGAAGGACGAACTCATGGCCCGGCTGTGGCCTGACACGTTCGTGGAAGAGGCGAACCTGACGCAGAATGTTTTTCAATTGAGGAAGGTGCTGGGCGAGGGACAGGACAAGACAAACTACATCGAAACAGTCCCGCGTCGCGGCTACCGGTTCATGGGCGAGGTCAAGACGCTGGTCGAAGAAGAAGGCGTGCAATGGATCCTGGCGAACCGCAGGCGTACACATATTGTGCACGAGGAGGAGACCAACAGCGTGCCGGAAGCTCAACCCGTACCCTTCACCGTTAGCGGTCTGAACTCTACGCCTGCCCCCCGCACGGCGAACGTGCCAGTACCTGACGCCGATTGGCGCCCGCACATAAAGAGTTCAATGCGAAAACGGGTGCGGCTGGTCCTTCCTATCGTTGTACTGGTGGGGTTGCTC
>QHXG01000623.1 GCA_003222845.1 Acidobacteriota bacterium
ACACCCAATTGATTCAAGCCATTCGCAATCTGCCATTGTGTGGGCTCTGGATAGGGCGTGCGGTAAAGGAGATTTCGAGCCGTTTCTATCATTGGCATTGGCCTCACGGCTGAAAAAATGAAGAGGAACGCCAACCAAATAGCGAGGTTGTCAAACCACCTCAGCGATACTGTCCGTCCCGCTCGCAAGCCTGAGAACAGGCAGAGCCATAACAAAACCACGAATGCTGCAAGGTATCTGGTCGACACGAAGACCATGGAATAGATAAACAGCGCTACGATCGAAATTAGAAAGAGGCCTCCATACGGACCCACCATTTTGCGCAGCGACCACCGCCGGCGATTCGTTGACAACAGCACAAACAGGATCGCGAAGAGACCCCCGGATAGCTCGACCAGACCGTTCAAAGAAAATGGAATCCACCGTTCCAGCGCATCCCATTGGCGTCGCAGGACAAACTTGGTTCCAAGTCCTTCGTACCAGTATGACGGATCGAACCAGGGTGCATACGAAGCAGAAAACGGCTGCGCGAATTCGTAAACATTCGGAGAGTCAAATACCTTTCGCGTCGGATGCCTAGGCACGCCGCTTCCCGGAGGGTCGCCCTGCCAATGTCTGTACTTCGGAATTTGGTTCACTTCCCATGCGTAATTCAGCTTACCGGAGTCGCCAAATGTTAGCCGTCTCTTCGACCACGATAGTGACAGAACCAGCGGCGCCGCGATGACGAGAAAGATCACGAATGCGAGGAAAACACTGCGGTTCGTCCGGCGCCAACCGCGGGCTGTGATGAAGGTCACCGCGAAAATAACGAACGCCAGAGGAAACATCACCGTCTTTGAAAGATAACCAAAGCCCAGAGTGATGCCCAGCAGGATGAAATTCAGCTTGCGCTGAGGATTCTCGCGAATTCTTAATAGCAGTGCCGCATCTAGATAGACGCACGCGGCCACGCACATGTCCGGTGATACCACCCCAGTGGTAATGAAAATCAGCGAGGTGCTGACAAAAAGAAGGTAACCGATCGCCAGCCAAAGAGAGTCTGGAAGCACGGGTTCTTTCTCATTCTTCCTTCCCTTGATGAACTCCCGGAGAAACCAATCGAAGCCTACGAGGGCCAATAGATAAATCAGGAAGTTAACTAAATGGACGGCCGGAAACTCCCAATACGAGGAAGGCTTCAGAATCTTGAGCCCGAGACCGAGAAAGAGGCCGTAGAGGGGACTCCAGTAGCCATTCAGCAACGCTGGCAAATCGCCGCTCCAGACTTTGTCGCCGATGTCCAGGTACGATATTCCGTCAGGGTTCATCTCGAACCGGCTGACCCAGGCTTGGACGAGTCCCATTGCCGCGGCCCCCAACCAAAAGCTTAATCTGAGGTATCGATACCGAAGGCCCTTAGCGGTTTGCTGAGGACACATTGATGAGGTTTCGGTCATCGGTTATGGAGCCGGCACGCGCCGCTGGCCTCGCAGGGCGGTGGCACGCCGAACAGAGTATAGCGCCGTGCGGCCAACCAGGCGTAAAAAATTGGTCCGAGTTTCGTAAACGGCCAGATCGAGAGAATCGGCACAAGCCACTTCCAACGCGGCAGGGCGAGAATTACTTCGATCCAAGCGAAGTATCCCTTTGCCCAACGACCATCTGGACTGCGTGTATGCATCTCTTCGGCCATTTCGTCGCGCGTGTGGGGCGCGGCTCTTTTCAGAATTTCCGGATCGTTATAGTCGAGCCATTCGATTCTATGATCGCGGTCGAGAGGCTCGAGGCGCGCACGCATCCAGCGGCACAGATTGCAACGGCCATCGGTGTAGACTTCGATTTTGTCAGTCTGTTTCACTAGCTTACTTCGGCGAACGCCGCACGATACAATAAAGTTATCCCGCAAACAAAGTGACTTAGCCGTGGCGTGTCAGAAGCGAGACCAACCGGAGTCCCCACGCGGGCATCTCGCGTGAGGCGGTCGATAGGGAGGGAAACGCTGAGAGCACTCGAGCCTGGACAGCCGAGGAGCCTTGCTTACGCGCGGGCTTCTGACACAAACTAAACGCCATGATCAAAAGAATTACTCTAATTTCCCTGGTACTGGTTATGGCCTTCGGCGCTGTTGCTATCGGAAGGTATCCGCGCAAAAACTGGCGCTCTATCGTGCCGGTCTCTCGTCCAGCCGGCGCGAACCGAGTTCTGCTTTTGACAGACATCAAGACCGACATGTTGATTCCCGCCGGCAGTGCGCCCGCGGCACCCGAGTTCGCCGAAGGAATTTGGATCAACTCTGAGCCGTTAACGTTGAAAAAATTGAGTGGCCGCGTGGTGCTCGTCGAGTTTTGGACGTTCGAATGCTACAACTGCCGTAACACTCTTCCCACAGTGAAAGGCTGGGACACGAAGTATCGCGATCGAGGGTTAACGGTCGTAGGCGTGCACACACCTGAAACCGACAGCGAGTACAATCTCAATAACGTCCGCCGCGAAGTGCCGACTCTCGGCATCAAATATCCCGTTGTCACCGACAATGATTACAAGACCTGGAAGGCCTACAACGTCGAAGCCTGGCCCACGATCTTCGTGCTCGGCAAACAAGGCCGCATCCGCTGGCTGCATGTCGGCGAAGGCAGTTACGACGATACCGAAGGCGTGATCAAGGCGTTGCTGGCGGAGTAAGCGCGCCAAGAATTC
>QHXG01000183.1 GCA_003222845.1 Acidobacteriota bacterium
ACGATCGTGTTCGCCACGAACGTCTCCACCGGACTGAGGCTGTGTACATCGGAGGCCCCGCCCGGTGGCGCGGGCAGTTGCCATCGAGAGGAGTGCGGGTGGAAGTTGTGCCAGACTGTACCCAGATCCAGATTGAATAGGTACCAGCGCAAACTCTGGCCCGATTCGGCAACTATCGTCGGGGTGTTCCCCACATAGGCCCGCCCGTTAAGACAATAAGTTGAGCTGCCTCCACCGCTGGCAAATACTACGTGATTATTGGTGGCCCGGTGGGTCCACGTTACCGTTCCCCCAGGTCCGATGTTGACCGATGCGGGACTAAAGAAGTTGTCACCGATATCAACAGCCGCAGTCATCGGTCCGCCGGCAACAACTTGCACCTGACCAGCCATGGTGACGCCATGAATTAAGCAATGGTAGCGGCAGACACCAAGCGTCTGTCCGAAGGTGAAGCTGAAAGTCTGGCCGTTTGAAAGGGTCGGACTTTGAAACTCGCACAGCGACGATGCGCCCGCCATCTGATGGACGAACATCGGGATCTCGTAATCGGCGCACGGGGCTGAGGGGTCTCGCACGACCAATCCTCCGAACAAACCTCGATTCACGTTACGCTGCACGTTGCGGACATGATCGTGGAACGCCCATGCGCCAATAGTCTCGGCCGTCGCATCGAAGACGTAAGTCCAAATCTGACCGGGAAGAATCTCGTCGCTGCGCCGTCCGTCACGCGTGCTCACGCCCATGGGCCACGCGCCATCTGAATCAATGCCGTACTTCAGACCGTGCAGATGGAAGCTATGGCAGTCCTCCTTGTCGCCGTTCAGAACATGGATGTAGAGGCGCTCGCCGGGCTTGGCATAGATGATGGCCCCAGGAACGCGACGGTTCCAAGGCGGCTCGTTGACGTCCGAGGAAACGAGCTTGGCTTTGTTCGGTACCGAATAGTTGGGATCGAGATACTCGCGAAACACCAGGGCGTCGAGACTTGCCTCGAAGATCTCGCTGGGTCTCACGCGGCCAGTCTCGTGTCCCGGATTAAGCATACAGTCGCGCCCATAGTGGCGCGCGCAAACAATCGGCGCCAGAGGGCTGTACGCGCTTAGCGGTTCGATCTTGAGATAGATGTCCCTACGTTTGAAGTCCATGTGAGCCTCGCTTTCATTGACCAGGGAGACTCGGCGTCCCTCTCAATACTCGACAGGTGATGATCTCGAAATCAAGGATCGCGTTCCGTCTCAACGTACTTCGCGCCCTTCTTAATAATGAAACCCAGCCGCTGCCACTTGTGAACCATGTCCAGAGGGCTGGCGATAAGCCCGCGCGTCCATGCGGCTTGTGGGCCACCGGCCTCCGGAAATACCTCGTCAGGTCGTTGCGCGGGCCACCAGGCCAGCTCGCCTTCCTGTGTGCAATCGATGAAGTCTGCCTGCCACGGAAGTGCCATCTGCTTGGTAACATCCCCAGCCCTGAGGTTGGTCGGATCCAATCGAAAGGGTTCCAAGTATTTGTATGTGTCGCGTAGCAGCCATCCCGCTTCGATGCCCGGATAAAATGCTCCGCCAACGCAAGAGTCGAGGGCGGCCCGGTCCAGACCTGCGGGGCTTATCTCCTGCGAGGGCGTCGGTGGACCAGCCCAGTCGTCTATGAAGTTGCCATTCTTCCATTTCTTCATCATGTCGTACTGGATCCTGGTCAAAGGTTGATTCGCGTCAGCCGGATAAAAATCAGAATGTATCATCGGCATGTCAGACCCTTCGGATGCCTGGTCTCCGGGCACTGACGGATCGCGAAGCTTGTCGAATATGGCAGTTCGCGCGGCAGTTGTGCTCGGCGGCGGAATAACCCCAGACAATGTGCTGTGCGCAGGGCCTTCAGTCTCGTCGTGATGATGGTCTGAATGCCCGGGCTCCTGCTCGTCTGCGTGGGCCATGGGATGCCCTGCCATACCGCTGACCCACTTCATCCTGATCGCGCGTTTGAGAATTGGATAGATGTCCTTAGTGAACGATGGTTTCGCCGGGAGTTTCAAGCCCAACTTATCTACCGCCACTTGCAGCAGCGTGTCGTACAACGTGATCACGTTTTCGATGGGAGGAGCGAACTTTGGCACGGCGCAAATCACCCAGGCGCCGACGGCCTTCATGGTTGCACCACCGTTCTTGAACTTGACTGACGCGGTCACCGGACCATCGGACACGTCGTCATACCAGCCATCGTTGTTTGCAAATTCACTTAGAAGCATGTGCGCCGGCGAAGCGGACTTGCCAAAACCGCCAAGAACAAGCAAGCGCCCGTCTTTCTCGGTGCGCATGTCGCCAAGGGGCACGGACACCCCGAGGAACTTGCCGGTGTCAAAGCTCGCAGCTTGATTCGAACCACTCAAAGAACGTGGCGCGGGATTAATAATCAGGCTGTTGCGGTCTGTTACAGTAGGATTTCTTCTCAGGCTCGTATTGGTGATTGATTTCCGACCTTGAAACTTAATCCATTCCGCCTTCTTGTTAGCCAGGCTCACTTTCCAAGTGATATCTGCGTCTTTGGCTGTGACTTCCCCGATGAGCTTGCCCTTCGTGTCGTAACCAAACAACCGAAACCGGGCCGCTTGACGTTTGATCCTTCCTTGCGCATCTCGGTAGCCACCCGGTGGAGGAGTGTGCACTCCAGGTTTTTCCGGTCCAACGAAATACTCTGTCGGACTATTTCCCACGCGGGCGATGCCGATCGCTGGATGGATTTTGATGGTCGCGATTTTCGCCATGGCGAGATTCTCCTTTATCATTATTGTCTCCCTCTTCAACGGCTAAAAGTTTCGCCATCTTTCATATACTGCAACCAGGAACGCGTGAAACGGCCAGAAGATGGGATCAGATGGTGACGTGTCGGGATTCGGCATCTGACCGCCCGCAGCGTTATGGACGGCGCCGTGATAAGGAACCACGCGGTTGTTTAGCGCAGTGTAAGTGCTAATCGTTTTCAACGCTGCGTTCTTGAGATTGGCCGGCAGCGGCATGTTTACATTGTTATTTCCTTTGTTGAGTTGGGTCGGGATTGGCTTGGCTGGATTCCAATAAGGTAGCGGCACAAATTTCTCGCCCCCATTGTTGGCCAACCACGTTTCCAGTTCAGCAATGAAGTGCTGATGCCAGACGAGAAATCCCATGTCGTGAATCATCAGCGACATGTCCATTCCAGCAGCCTTGTGCTCCGCTACCGGGTTATTGTTGGGTTTGTTAATGAATTGATCGAGCAAGGCTCGCAGTTGAGTCAACTGCGGGTTGCTTAGAGTCGAAACATTCTTGCGATGTGCCATTGTGGTTTCTCCTTTTTTGCGATTGCGCAGGTTCTACTAACAGTTACCAGTGGCGCCCGGCACGGAGTAGGTCGAATCTATTTCGCCGCAGATGGATCCTCGACCGCTTGTTGAAAATGAACAGCACGTACCGGCCCATCGTATTTGACGTTGCCGTCGGACGGCGCGGCGGAAGCGCTTCTCAAGGACCGTACGAATATCCGGCCGCGCTGATTGAAGCCACCTGAGCAGCGGTGGTGGTCCAGGGATCCATGATCTTGTCGGCTCCGGCGAGCGTCGGACCCACTCCTGGGTGAAGTACCTGCCAGTCAGCCCAAATCTTGTCGATCATCGCGTGATGCATCCAGAAGAGCGGATCGGCGGGAGCCGTTGGGACGTTCGACATCGTGCCGTGACACCAAACATGAACGGCGCCGTGCAACGGGTCCAACTGGTTCACCAAATTCGTAAAGTTACCTATCCCCATGAGCGCGTTTACCTGCGCGGTCGTCGGCAATGATGGCGGCGCTGTGGGGTTTCTGGTAACCGTGATGTCTGGACCAATTACTTTGACTGTAGGCTTGAAGCTAACCATCCAGGGTGGAACCGCTCGATCAGTGGTCCACTTCCAATAAGGAATGAAGAAGTGCGAATCGATCCTCCTTCCCATTCTTTCGAGTTTGAGCAGGTAGACCCTGTGCCAGGGCAAAAACCTTTGGGTGCCGACAGGTCCCATAAAAGGATGCATCATGTGATCCTCGGCGTGATACCCGACGAACTTGCCGTAGCGATTGGGATCGCCCGGTTCATTAATCAACTTAGTGATTACGGTCTTGAACAGAGTTCTCTCTGCCGGGGTCATGGCCGAAGTGCGTTTGCGAACTATCATTTGAGTTTTTCCTTTCTTGGATGCAAAGTTTGAATTCCATTCGGAACATTTCAAGTGAGTGCGCGGACATCCGCTAGTCCTGCTCACCGGTGACGATGCCGAGGCTTACGGCGTAACCTGGATCCATGCCGCCGCTGAAGGGATCCCGTTGTTGTCGACGATGAACAGCATGTAGAAGCCGGGCGGCGCGATTGAAGCGCTCGCCGGTGCCGTCACTGTAAGTTGAGTGGCCGTATGTCCAGTAATTGGCAGCTTGATATAGCGCTGACCGGCGTCGGTATGGTGCGTCATCGCGCAGGGTCTGAGCAGCGCGACCGAAGTCACCCGCGGCGCGTCGGTGCTTTGGATGTTGAATGAAGCTCCCCACGTTACGGTTGCCGGCGTGCCAGTGATGTGCGGCCGCGGCCCACGCAACAGGTAGGGTGGAGTAAACACCTCGATGTAACGCTGATCGCGAGCAGGCGCGCCGCCCAAGGTAGGGTCGACGCCGCCCGCCGATAACACGCGCCCGTCGGGCAACAAGACTGCGATCGAGTGATACTGCCGCGGGTGGGCCATCGGCGCCATCAGGGTCCAATGGTTGGTCTGCGGATCATAAATCTCCGGCTGTAGAACAGGCTGCGGATCCGCGGCCCACTTGCCAGCGCGCTGCCCGCCGACAGCGAGCACCGTGCCGTCAGGGAGGAGCACGCCGTTGACGTTTGTGCGACGAAAGTTCATGTCAGCGAGTCGCATCCAACTCGGCGGCGGGGACAGTTGCGTCAAATCAATCGCCTCGACGCTCTGAGCATTGTGCACGCCGCTTACGCCGCCTCCGATGACGATTACGGTCGCCGTTGGCGGCGAATGCGTCGCATCGATCTGGATCACTGCGGTACCTTCCTGACGGTCCGGAAATGCCTGCGCGCCTAAGGTGGTCCATACTCCTGAAGTGGCTCCGGTGAGCCGTAGATACGCAGTAGTGACATCGGGCGCCACCTGCCATCCGGCTCGCGAATAGAAGATTTCGCCCGAGGGAATCTGATGGAGACTTGAATACAACTCAGACAAGTTGCGATCCGCGCCGGTTACGACGGACCACTTCTGAGTTGTTGGATCAAAAACTTCAACGGGACCCGTCCCAGACATTCCCGTGGCTGCGAGAACTCTTCCATCAGGCAACGGCACCAGCGTCGGATACCACCTGGCCGCGCTCATGTTGCTTGCCGCTGGCAGGTGCGTCCACGTTGCGGTTGCCGGGTCGAAGATGTGCGTCGACTTGATCGTTCCATTAGGCGCTCCACCAGCGACGAGCAGCCGCCCGTCGGCAAGGAAAGTCTGGCCGGCGCAGAAAAGATCCTCGTCATATGTTTGCGTAGCGCGGGCATCGGTTGCCGGATTCCACACCACCGACTGATCCGGATAACCAACTTCAGCCGTGCCCGACCACATAAGGACGAGACCGTTATGCATGAGCGCTGCGTGCACGACGAAGTTCGGGAGATCGGGAAGACTGTCCCACAGTCCTTGTCCTGCGGACATGCAACGATTCGGATCGACCGGCGGGCAACCGTACTTGGCGCAGTCTTTATTCAAAATGTAGTCGAGTTCTTTTTCGTCTTCGACTTCAATCGATTGCACCGCGCGGATCAAGCCCGCCATTCCCTGCATCATGTGCATCTCGACATGGCAGTGAAACAAGAAGTCACCGCAAACCTTGACATGCTTCTCACGTCGTTCTTTCTTGTCTAGCCGGCGACGATCCTCCCGCTCAGTCAAGAGGACGACGTCGGGCACAACGGTCTCGACGCAGAACGATTCGGCGGGGCCCAGGCTGCGCGTATCGACGTTCTGATCGCCCCAACGCCAGCGCGTTCCATGCGTGTGAAAGTTGTGCCAGCCTACGCCCAGATCGAGGTTGAAAACGTACCAGCGTATCCGCTTTCCGCTATCGCTTACGATGGTTGGCGTGTTGCCGACGAACGTCCGCCCGTTCAAGCACATCGACTCCAGACTGCCTGACGACGACTCGGTCACCGTGTGGGGCATGGTGCCAGCATGTGTCCAGGTGACAGTGCCGCCGGGGGCAATGGTGACAGCAACTGGATCGAATCGCGGACTGCCCGGTGTATCACGGATCGTCACGGCCGCGGACGCAGGTCCGCCGGCGGATACGATGACCTGTCCGCTCATCGGGTGCAGGCGACACATGTAATCGACCGGCCCGATAGTGGGAAACGTAAACGAAAACGTGCCGCCGGGATTCAGTGTGCCACTGTCAAATGCTGCCGCGGTGCGCGGACCGCTGAGCCGATGCAGGAAGATTGGTACCTCATAATCGGCTTTGTGCCACTTCGGATCTCGCACCACGATCCCGCCAAACAATCCGCGATTCACGTTGTCGCCGATCATCTTGTAATGATCGTGGAAAGGCCAGCATCCGATGGTCTCGTGCGTGGCTTCGAATTCATAGATCCAAGTATCGCCGGGGCAGATTTCATCAGACCGTCCGCTCATCCGGCCGGCGACGCCAAACGGCCATGATCCGTCACCGGCCACGCCGTACTTCAGTCCGTGAAGATGAAAGGAATGCGGCATGTCATCCGCATTCAAAACATGAATGCGCAATCGTTGACCAGGTTTCGTATAGATGACAGTTCCGGGAATGCGCCGGTCGGCCATGGGTTCGTTTACGTCGTTCGCAATTAGCGGCGCCATGTTCGGCATGGTGTAGCCGGCGTCGAGATATTCACGATAAACCAACGCGTCCACCCGGCGCAGAGCCACTTCGCCGTCCGGAACGCGGCCGTCTTCGTGGCCCGTGTTGCGAGCGCAATCCTGATGGTAGTGACCCATCTCGTCTTGGGGGGCCACTGGACTGTAACCGAGCAGGCGCTCGATCTTCAGATAGATGTTACGCATTGCCATTGCCCACTCCTCTCACAGATCTCGTGTGCAGGCCGGACTGTCGAACTTGATTTCCTTCAGTGCATCGGCCTTTCCCTGCTTGGCAGTGTATAGGGCAGGGAGTAGCCCCATACATACCGACCAGTCTCGGGTCAAATGATCTGAATCATCCCCGCCATCCCAGCCCCGTGAATGCCACACATGTAGTTGATCATATCGCCCGGGTTTCCGGTGACCACCACAGGCTTCTGGACCGCCGGAGGAAAGGGAACGGCAACCCCCGCGTTCGCCGGATTGTTTCCACCTGGGCCTCCATTGATCTCGATGGCACTCGCCGCGCCGGTACGACTGGTCGTCGTGACGGTGTGGGGGGACTCCTGGAAGTCAAAGATCACCGACGTACCCGAAGACACAGCCAACATGTTAGGAGTGAATGCGATGTTTTTGACCACCACAGTGTTGGGTTGCGCCACAGCCCCTGCAGGACAAGGCTCACCCATAGGCAGCGCTCCCGCTGTCTCGCCACCGCCAATGATGAGCAATGATCCCATCATTCCTTGCATCATATGCGTGAGTACGTGACAGTGCATGTGCCATTCGCCTTTCGCATCATTGGACGAAGGACTGCCGGCGCGCATGAAACTTCCCGCCGCCTCGTCAATCGTGAAAACGAATGAATTTGCCGGGCCGAAGATTCGCGTATCCTCGAATTGTGAGACCGGCGTATCCATAGGGCTATTCTGAATTGCCGGATTTGGGACGTTCCCGTGCGGACCTGGAATGATCCAGCGATGGCCGTGAATGTGGAACGTATGAAAGCTAGCATTGCCCATTCCCACGACGCCAAAGCGCATCTTGGTGCTCACGCCCGCTACGATAGTCGGGGTGTTGCCGAGAAAGACACGGCCATTGATCGGCATCCCCGGTGCGCCCGTCAGCTCGTGGAAGAGCTGCAGATACAACCCCTTGCTCGGCGGCGTGCGATAGTTCCTCACACAGAAACGCGCAATCATGGCTAACTTTGCGTCTGCTTCAAGCAGCAGGCCTCCGCGTTCCATCAAACGTTCGAGCACGGGCGGCCCAACCGCGGTGGCGGCAGCGGCAGTTCCGCCGCTTAGCTTTTTGCCTCCACCCCCGGTCTCGTCCATCCCCGGCATTCCTGGCATTCCTGCGGAGGGGCCTCGGATGAGTCCCAATCCAGCCAGGTCATGCGGCAGCGTCGCAATCGGGAATGGAGTGGGGAATGGAAAGCAGGTGATGGAAACTGGAGAGCCCGTGAACGACCCGTTCGGCAGATCCGCCGGCCCGATGACAAAATCGTTATTCGTATCAGCCGGATTGTGGATGACGATTATCCCGATCGCCCCCAGGTTCACATTATCCATGTCACAGATCGAGTGGTCATGGTAGAGCCACACGCCGGCTGTGGTCGGCCATCCGTGCGTGTTCCACTCGTAGGTGAAGGTCCCTCCAGGCGGAATGCGGTCTCCCATCTTGTTCGGGCCAGTCACGCCGATGGCTGTCCATAATGCTGTTTCGTCCGGAGGTCCCGCCACAGGCTGCGAGGGATCTGGCGGCGTGAGCGGATACGCTCCGTCTGAGGTTGGTTTGAAAACGAAGCCGTGCGGATGCAGGCTGTGCGTGCGCGCCTTGGGACTCTTGCCGGCGCGTGAATCCTTATTGCGGAAGTGCACCCGAACACCGTCGCCCACGTTGCATTCTATAACCGGGCCAGGGATCGTGCCCATCGTGCCGTTGTCAGTCGGATCAGGTTCATTCAAATCCCACGGATTGACTTTGCGATCATCAGGCGCGGCCCAGTTTGCTGTGTAACGACGTAAGATTAGTGCTTCCCCAACATTCGCTCCGTCCAAGAGCGGCTTGTACATCCTGACGTTGTTGCGCGTATGACCCGTCACCGGTGACGTGAGATTCACCAGCACCGAGCCGCTGTTGAAGTCCTGGCCGGTCATCCGGTCGAAACGATGCGGGACCGTGTCCCAGGCGTGGTTTTCGATCTGAATCCAAATATCAATTGTAGCCATGTTGTTTTCGTCCTTTCCTGAGGTTCATTACAACCGATGTCTCGTCTGCGGTCCCTGTTTGCACCGGCACATCCTACGTGAGACGAGACAGGAATCCGATGATCCAGCACGAGGTGGTCGCCTTCGCAAAGACCTCTTGATTAGAAGAAGTGTCGGGTCACTGGACGTATGCGGAAAGCTTCTGTTGGCCGCCATTTCGAGAAAGATCGCCCTTCTCGATGGTCCTTTGGTGAGTCAGTCTCGATCTGAGTCGCCAGGAGCTTGTGGGAGCCTTTCGGCTAGAACAAAACTCTGCCGGACAATGGTCGGACTGGCTGCCGAAACTTGAAAAAACGGCCTATCAATGCAATGCCACTTGCGAGGGGCCTGTACGATATTGCAGCAAGCCAGGAAAAGTCAAGTAGATTATTCGGTTTCAGTTCGCGCGGTCACGCGGGTTTAGAGTTCGCCTTATGACCGTGCTTTTCAGGAGTGGGTAATGCTTGAACTCGCAAAGCGCAATCATCGCGTGGATTTGCCGCTGACAGCACGGCGCTTTGCTGGAATGGGACGATTGATGCGATTGATGGGAACGAGCGCGCCGGCTTCGGGCGGCGGCGATTCAGTGAACTGGGAAAACTCTTCGACGTGTGATTGCAGGTAATCGAAGAAACGTTCGAACTCGCGTTGCATGGCATCCATCTTTTCGCGCATGTTCAGAATGATCTCGACGCCGGCGAGGTTCACGCCGAGGTCGCGCGTCAAAGAGAGAATGATTTCCAGGCGCTCCAGATCCGTATCGGTGTAGAGACGCGTGTTGCCCTCTGACCGCGAAGGCTTCAGCAAACCTTCGCGTTCGTAAAGGCGCAGCGTCTGCGGATGCAGTTCGAACTGTTCGGCGACGGCGCTAATCGTGTATGTTTTGGCGCGTCTTTTCATTGCTGACAGTGGTCTTTGATCTTTGGTCTTAGGTCTTTGATCTCGTCATCCAGATTTCGGTTTTCACTTCGGCTCGCTTAAGAAACAGGAATCGGAATCAAAGAAACAAAGGCCAAAGACCAAAGATCAAAGACCGTTCTTATTCAAGTCCCATCGCCACGCGCGGATTCTCCACATTCATCTGCGCGTAGCGACGCAGCAACTCTTTCGTCTCTTCCGAAATCACTTTCGGCAAAGTGACTTGCACTTCTACAAACTGATCGCCGTGCGCATTCGGATCGCGCAGAGACGGAGCGCCGCGACCGCGCAGACGAAACTTTTGCCCTGACTGCGTACCGGGTGAAATTCGTAACTGGGCCTTGCCAGTGACCGTTGGCACTTCGATTTTTGCGCCCAGGGCAGCTTCCGGTACGGTGATTGGAACGGTAACGTAGATGTTGTCGCCCTTGCGCGTGAAATATTTATGCTTGCCAACATTCGTGATGATGTACAAATCGCCGGGAGGCGCGCCGAGGCGGCCGCCTTCGCCTTTACCCGGAATGCGCACGCGTGAGCCGGTATCCACGCCGGCGGGAATTCGCACCTTCACATTCTCAGTCTTTGGCAAAGTTCCTTTCCCTTTGCAGAGTGAACATGGCGGTCGTCGCTTCCCGGTGCCGCCACAGTCAGTACATTCCTGCGTGAAGCGCAGACGGCCGCCGGCTCGCTGCACCTGGCCCGAGCCTTTGCACGTCGGACAAGTCATCACCGATCCGCCAGTGTCGCCCGCGCCATGACAGCGCGAGCACTGATCGGATCGATTCACTGTTAAGTTGGTTGTGAGACCCGTGATCGCTTCTTCGAATGAAAGCGACAGAGGCATTTCGATGTCTGCGCCGCGTTGCGGCTGAGGCCTTGGCGGTTCGCGCTCTGCTTTTCCACCACCGAATAAATCGGCAAAGATGTCGCGAAAGCTGCTGCCGGTCCCGCCTCCGGCAGTCGTCGCGGCACCCCAATCAAAACCGGAGAAGTCGAATGGAGTTCCGCGCGTATAAGTCGCGCCGGCGCCCTTAGCTGCCGCGTCAGCGAGATTATCCGAATACTGGCCAAATCGATCATAGACGGCGCGCTTCTTGGGATCGGAAAGGACATCAAACGCTTCGGTCGTTTGCTTGAAGCGTTCTTCGGCGGATTTGTCGCCCGGATTTACGTCAGGGTGATACTTGCGTGCCAGCCGCCGGTAAGCTTTCTTGATCTCTTCCGGCTTGGC
>QHXG01000624.1:0-2723 GCA_003222845.1 Acidobacteriota bacterium
CCATCCTGTCGCTGACGATGGAGGCAAGCCCCGCTTCAAGTTCGCTGAGCGTTTTTGCCCGGTAGGGTTTGACCGTCAGGCGGAGTGACTTGGCGGCCTGCTCTGCGTCGGCGAGTTGGGCCTCATGACCACCGTGTCCTGGCGTCGTCGAGAGCAGCCCAACGCGGGACACCATCGGCGCAGCGGTCTTCAGAAGCCGGAGCCGCTTCGCGGGCACGCCCGGGGGGAGTTCGTCTATGCCGGTGTAAATTCCACCCGGGCGTTTGAGACTCTTGGCGAAGCCGTTGCTGACCATGCCTGGGCAGGTGGCGATGACCATCGGCATGGCCGGATTGTTCTTGCGCACTTCGAGCGCGGCCCCTAACCACCCCGCCATGATCAGGTCAAGGTTCATGTGGGCGAGCTCGGCCGCCTGCGGTGCCACGTTCGGCGAGTTAGGGCGGAGGACGCGTTTCTCGATAACTATGTTTTCTCCTTCGACGTATCTTAGCCTGCGCATCTCCTGCTCGAACGCCTTGACCAACGTTGTTGCACCGCCGCCGAGGAAACCGATGCGCCCTACGCGGTGGGGCCGGGGGCGCTGCGCGGACACCGTTAGCGGGAGTGCGCAACCGAGTAGCCCAACGCGGCTGACAAACCAACGGCGACTATAGCTTGTTGCCATCCTTCCTCCTTTCACCATAAGCCGTCCAACGGTTGAGTTGACGCGGCGGCGCAAATCAAAGCACCTTCCGCCGGATCATCCTAGTTGAGAAACACGCTCCCGCCGCTCGCGTCCAACGATTTGGCTGTTGGGCGGCGCCTTAAGGGCACGGCCGCTTTTAGGATTTCTAATGTCGTCTGGGCACTGCATCAAGATGATCAGTCGTGGATTCAGTAATGCTAGCAGGAGTCTCTACCATTTGCGTAGCATCAAGTGGAGGAAGCTCGTTAGTCGAAGAGGCCCCTCCCATCTTTATAATCCTGACTTCCGTGGACAGGCTTCGCTTGTACACGATGGAATCCCAAAGTCCGAGGAAAAGCATAAAGGAGCCAAAAGCTAAATTAAACCATTCGCTTGCCCAGGAAGCTCCTCCAATCACTTCGTAGAATCCAAGAAATATGAAGATGGCCCCCATTACGAGATAACCGATCCATTGGGTGCGAAGTCTTTGATTCTGGCGCTCTATGTATGCATCCATCTTATTCGCCAGAAATGCGGGAATACGGATCGACATCGCCTGGGAGATAACTCTCAAGTCTTCTCCGCAACCGCGGCAAAACCGCGGCTCATCGTCACTTTGTATTCCGCACTTGGGACAAAACATATACGCGATCCCGACGCCAGCGTTAGCAAATAAATATTACGCGAGGCTAGTTCATCAGAATAAGAAAACTTCACGAATGTTCGCTACTCCGTCTCGACGCTAATGAGGTTGCTAATGAAAGTTCCGGGCCGTTCTACAACCTCAAGTCTATTTTTGCCGCCTGGCCAGCGGATCAAGGCGTTCAGTGGTGAATTCGCTGATGCTTGCCGGCGGCTCCGTGATTTCCCTGACATCATTACGTTGAAAGCCTTCGGCCGAAGCGGCGGCCCGGATGTTTTCCATATTCGAGCGTATGAACAGGGTGCGCTTGTAAACCATGTGTTGCCAGAAACTCCAGAGCAGCACCACGCAGCCCACAATGATATGGAATCCAGGTAAGTTTCCGCCTCCAGTGATTAAAGTCTTGATCCCAAAGAGCAACCAAAGCGATCCAATGACGGCGCCCAAAATGCTGTCGCGGCGGAATCGCTCGTGCTTGCTCTCAAAATAGGCATCCATCTTACTTGCCAGAATCACGGGCAGACGTCCGGACATCGCCTGTGAGATAACCTTCAGGTTCTCTCCGCAGCCCCGACAAAACTTCACGTCATCGTTTTGCGTTCCGCATTTAGGGCAATACATAGGCAATTTAAGCTGGCAATACTAGACGAAAATACGTTGCGGCCGTCTATCTTGTTCCGATGGATATTGCCGCTGCTACGGTTGTGATAAGGATAGGGTCGAACGGTTGAGTTGACGCGGCGGCGCGAGTCAAAGCATCCTCCGCCGCACCAAGCTAGCTGAGAGACGCGCAATCGCCGCTCGCGTCCAACGAATTATTGTTGGCCGTCAGCATTTGGGAACGCCAATTCGTTTCAAGAAAGGTTGCCAGTTGCCGTAATAGCCGCGCTCTGTGTGGTCCGATGTTTGCACGTACGCTCCACGACGATTGCGCAACGTGGCAATGATGCCTTGGTCGCCACCTTCGCGAGTGTAGGTGGTGAGCGCATTCCAGGAAGCATTGCGTCGATGAATGGAGAAAAACCAAGCATCGAAGGTACCGCGTAAACGTGCCGGCTGATCGGAGAAGATCCCCCACGTGCAATTGCCAGTTGCGCCGCATGCCAGTCGAACGAAATATTCCAACCGCCCGTCGCCATTCAAATCGTAAGCAAACACGCCCTCGCAGAATTTAGAGTCGCAAGGCTGTCGTTGGCGTTGTTTGGTGCGCCGAATCAAGGTCGCAAGTTTCGGCGTGGGTTGAAACGATATGCCTTCGCATTCGCCCCCGAATTTTGCCACAACCGGTCCCGGTCGAGTTGCCCCCGCCGATGTTACCAAGCATGCAGTGAATACGAGCGCAGCTCCGATGTTGCGTTTCATGCGATTTGACGGCCAACGGTTGAGTTGACGCGGCGGCGCGAATCAAAGCACCCT
>QHXG01000624.1:2766-7445 GCA_003222845.1 Acidobacteriota bacterium
ATGCTGCCGGGGAATAAACCACCTCAATATACCTTCGGGATCAGACGCTTTGTGCTTCTGGCGTACTCAAAATATTCATTACCGAAATTCTCCAACAGCGCATCCTCCTCAATACTGATGCGGTAAAGCGACGCCGCGAGATCAGGCACAAAAATGATAACGATACTGAGCCAATTTGAGTACGCCATTCCTAAACCAAGGTTCCCAAGCAAGGATCCTGCATAAGAAGGGTGACGCAGATACCGGTACAAGCCGCTGCGAATAATACGGTGGTTATCCATGATGGTGACGGCGCGTGTGAAGTACCTGCCCAAAGTGCGAATAGCTACCCATCGAATAGAGATCCCTGCAAGCATCAGGGCGAATCCGACTGCTCCCAGAAAATTGCCTTCGGTGTGGATATGTCCGACATCGGTGAAGCCTACAATGACCCCGACAGGTACAGCTAGTGTAGCCAACCTCAGGATTTTCAAAGATGACCTGTCCCAATCTTTGGCAGGCGTCACCTTACAATGAGAGGCATGAGCTATCTCGCCAATGAACCACATCGCGCGAAGCACAGTGGCAAGAATCGTGATGGTCACATTTTTACCTCCAAAGGGACGCAGCATAACGGTTGAGTTGACGCGGCGGCGCGAATCAAAGCACCCTTCGCCGAAACAAACAAGTTGAGAAACACGCTCCCGCCGCTCGCGTCCAACGATTTAGACCGCAGGTTGGACTTTCGACATTCGCTTTTGACGCGCCAAGCCTGGTTACGCCTCCAGTCCCTCGGACGTCTCCGGCGTCATGTTCTGAAACGCAGGGTGTTGGGTGAACGACCAGTGCGAGTGGATCGTCTTCCATATGTCGCCAACACGCTGATACACAGACGTTGAATTCCAGCGAGTCCCCACCGACTCAAGACCATCAGTGTCCTCGATGTAATTAAGCAGGTTGTATGTCAGCAGCGCCATATTGCCGTCCACGATCACATGAGGGTTGAGCATCTCGTAGCGGGGCACTCGGATCTTTCCGATGCATGGACGATAGTAATCGTCCATCGCCTGATGCCCATCGATGCGCGCTGCAATCAAGGGATCGAAATAGGTGATGTCAGTTGCATACAATTCCAGAAAGCCCCCAGGATCACCCTTGCCCCAACGGTCAAGGGCGCCGCGCTCGAGCATAAGGATCTGATCGGCGCTGGTTTGGATGTCGACTGTATCGTTCATTTGATTCTCCGATATATGCGGTCTAACGGTTGAGTTGACGCGGCGGCGCGAATCAAAGGACCCTCCGCCGCACCAAGCAAGTTGAGAAACACGCTCCCGCCGCTCGCGTCCAACCGATCTGTTCGGCGGTGCGTGGGGAAAAGACATTTAGACACGTGATTTTAGCAAACTATCAGCGCGCGCCCGGCATTTGATCGATTGTCGCGATGATCGTGGACTTTCCGTTGGATGCGATCCTCCTCACTCGAGGCAACCAGTCTCGCCGCACGTCTCTCGCCGTGTGCAGGAACTCCAGCACATAAACGTCGCCGCTGAAAAGCGCGACTGCGGTCGGTGACCATGGACTTTGAGTTTCGAGAAGAGTCGTGACCTTTCCGGCCGGAGTGATCTTGAGTACGCGGGCGTCGCCGGTATCTGCCACATACATAACGCCGCCGGCATCGACAGCGATTCCCCGCAGATATGGATGTTGGCCTGTCGCCGGAATCGACGGCGGGCTAGCGGGAGCGCGAACTGTCACCACCGTCCCGATTCGACCTTGCGGTGTGATCCGTTTGATAGCGCTGTCCTCGGTGTAATAAAGCGACCCATCCGGACCGGCGACGATGCCGCCGATGTACGGGAGCGGTTTCCCGTCTACTGTCGCGGGAAGCGTCGCAATTACTGACGTCGTCGCCGATGGCGTCATCTTCATCATCCGCAAATTACCCGCCGGACCAGACGGGTAATAAAGATCTCCGTCCCGACCTATCGCGATAGGATAGTCGCTCGAAATAAGCACCGTTGGGTTTGCACCTATTTTCGAGATTTCTCCGAGCGCACCTGAGAAGAGTCGGGTGTTGGCAAATCGATTATTCTCGTCAATCGCCAGCCAGTGGAAAAGCGTTCCCGAGAGATGAGTCAGCCCTCCGCGTGTGTCGATTTTCCAAAGCCCTGAGCCCGTGTCGAGAAAATAAACCTGGCCGAGACGATCGACGGCGATTCCCGCACCGGGATGCGCGTTGATTGACGCTGACAGAAGACGCGTCGCTATCAAAATCAGAACTAATCGACGGCAATTGGTGCGCTGTCTTTGCATCATTCGCCCGTTCTACTTGTATTCCAAATCCAGTATTTCATCCGCCATCTCAAGGAGAGGTTTCGCGCCGGCGAACGTCTGAGTTGACGCGGCGGCGCGCATCAAAGCACGCTTCGCCGCACCAAGCTAGTTGAGAAACACGCTCCGGCCGCTCGCGTCCAACGAATACGTTATGTCCCAGTCTTGGCGAAACGTCCCGCCGCCTGTTCGAGCAATTGACGAACCTGCAATCCTTCGGGCTTCTTGCGCTCCTGAGCTTTATCTAGTGCGGTCAGGAGCATCCAACCAGGAATTGTGGGGTCAGCCCCGGCGTCAATAAGGATTTTCGCAACGTCAAAGGAACAGTTGGAAGCAACGTCTCGCAACACGGTATTGCCAATGACACGTTCATCGTGCGCATTAACATCAGCTCCCGAAGAGAGTAGCAATCGCATTACGTCGAGATGGCCGCGTTCAGCCGCGTAGTGAAGCGGAGTCTTGCCGAGTTCATCAAAGACGTTGAGTTCATGACCCTCATTTAGGAGTCGCGTCACCGTTTCAACATCGCCATCTTGGGCGGCGAAGTGTAATTGCTCCCGGCGTAGTACGTCTTCAAAGGAATCGGAATGGGACATAACGGTTGAGTTGAACCGCGGCTAGGTGACGACATTGCTATTGCCTCATGGACCTAGCCTTTCGATGATCTTATCTTTAGTTTGTTCGTACTCTGATATTAACTCCTTATTGAGCCGTCTGTGCTCTGGATCTCTATCCTGATCCGCTTTCAATTCCTCCATTCTCTTTTCCAGGAAATCCATGACTTCGCGATATTCGATGTAGCGGTAATCAGATTTACCTTTGAAGATTGGATACGTTCGTTTGACTGTCGGCAGATCAACATTCCTATAAATCACGACCTTGACATCATCTCTACCATTCGGGTCATCTGGCCCCTGGCTGTTCCATTGATACCACTCAGATCCTAGTAACTCATAAGAACTGCTTGGAGGACCAAAATCTGAGTACCGCATGACGAAGCTATTTGGAAAATGCGAGCGATTGTGATGAACCCAGATAGGAAAGGCAATCACTCCAAATACAAATGTCAGAATTAGAATAGCCAAATTAGTTTTGGTGAAGAAGTATTTCATAGCTCACATTTTACATGATAGAAGCTGTCTAACGGTTGAGTTCAGGTGGCCGCGCGAGTCGCGACAACCTGAGAGGATAAAGACTTGATGAAGGACACGCAATCGCGGCTCACCTGCAATGATTTGGCTGTTATGCGCCCCGTGGACAAATCATCCGGTTGCATAATTGCTCAAGTTACTTTTTCACTCTCACATGTTTTCTGAGCCAGGCAGCCAATGTGTCCCAATATCCTGGAACGTACCTCGTCTTGCGCACAAATTCCTCAGCACCATACGGTTTGTCCGTCTCCAGGAAATTATGGCCGGCTTTCGGCAGAACCATGACAGTAAAGTCCTTGTTCCCCGCCTTGCGAAAAGCGCCCTCCAGAATAGGTACACTTTGCTTTGTTGGGACCGACTCATCCAGTTCTCCGTTCAGTGCCAAAACCGGTACCGTGACAGTCTGCAAAATGGGAAGAGGATCATAGGTAAGCGGGTCGCGCAATCCCTTAGCAGTAGCCTGGTCGGGTGGAATCTTGAGCGAGGAAAACCATCCGGCCCGCACATAGGGAAACCATTTTTCATTCTTCGACTTGTCAATCTCAGCCTTGAGATCTTCCCATCCGGTGTTAGTCAAAATCGTACGATGGATGAGTTGGCGAAGAGCAAGTGCTTTAGTTATGTCTGTGTCAGAAAAGCTATCCCGTCGCAGCATACTCTCAATTTCGTAAAGGATGTTCTCGGTTACAGACAGCGCCGAAGGAACTCTAAGAATAAGAAACCCAACGTCAGGCGAAAGAGTGGCCGCAAGCGGTGCAATCCATGCTGTTTGACTGTCACCAAAGAGCCCGATCTGGCGAGGATTAATATCCTTCCGTTGCTTGAGCAGCTCAACCCCGGCCAGGACCTCTCGTGCCCGCTCCTCAAAGCTGGATTTTAGATAGTTTGCCTCTGAGCCATCGATGGTTCGCCGTATCGGGGTCATCATGGCGAGCCCCTGGCGAACATAAAAGTACTGGTCTGGTCCGTTATCAGGGCCTAAGAAATATCCTTGCCCTAGATCGATCAGCGCGGGGTGCGGCGCTGCCGTAGCAGGAATCAAAAGCTTCGCGGTGACCGTCGCCTCCCCATATTTATAGCTCACCTCCTCTTGCCTGTAAGGAAGTTTCTTACCGGTGATTGAGCGACTACCATTTTCCTTCCATATAAGGCCCGAGACTTTCCCTTGCTTATTCTTTAAGAACGTTACTCGCAGCTCAACCGGAAAAGGAATGCCTA
>QHXG01000058.1:0-16281 GCA_003222845.1 Acidobacteriota bacterium
AGAACGACGGCGCAGGTAATACTTTCAAAGCGACCGCCAAGCCCGTCCTCATTGGAACAGCCGTGGTAGGCTCAACGACGATGATCTTCTCTATTATTCAACTGCTTCGTACTGAAATAGTGACCTCTGCGATCCAAGCCGGTAAGACAGAGGCACAGGGCTTGGCGACTTTCTTCGAAAGGCTGTCATTGCTTAATCCCCTCTTTCTCTTGGGTTTGATTACGGGCGGCGCGATCATCTACTGGTTCACCGGCGCTTCGACGCAGGCGGTCACGACGGGCGCGTATCGTGCGGTTGAATTCATTAAGGCCAACATCAAACTTGAAGGCGTCGAGAAAGCTTCGGTCGCGGATAGCAAAAAGGTCGTGGAAATCTGCACGAAGTATGCGCAGAAGGGAATGTTCAATATCTTTCTGACGGTCTTCTTTGCTTCGCTGGCTTTCGCCTTCGTCGAGCCGTTTTTCTTTATCGGCTATTTGATCTCGATTGCTATATTCGGATTGTACCAGGCGATTTTCATGGCCAATGCCGGCGGCGCGTGGGACAATGCGAAGAAGGTCGTCGAAGTCGAGATGAAACAGAAGGGCACGCCGCTTCACGATGCCACCGTCGTCGGCGATACGGTGGGCGATCCTTTCAAGGACACTTCGTCCGTGGCAATGAATCCGGTGATCAAGTTTACGACGCTGTTCGGTTTGCTGGCGGTTGAGTTGGCAGTTAGCTTGACGAAGCAACAAGGCACGACGCTAACGCTGGTTTTGGCGGCGGTCTTCTTTTTGATCTCGGTCTTCTTCGTTTGGCGATCGTTTCATAGCATGCGAATTGGAGTGGAATAGGTACGCACGCCTCTGGCGTGCTGCACGCCGGAGGCGTGCGTACCGAGTTACTATTTTCTGAATCATGATTCGCTCGATCCTGTTTCCAACCGATTTCTCGGCCGTCGCCAACAGCGCGTTTCCGCTGGCGGTGGCGGTTGCGGCGCAGTTCGATGCGACTGTGCAGTCGGTCCATATCGCGCACGGCGGCGATCCTCACATCACGGAAACATCGCGCTATGAATTCCCGGCTGCCCCGACCGGCGCCTCTTCGGTGCGCGTGATCGAGACCATTATTCCTAAGAATGAAGAAGACCCGGCACAAATAATCATGCGCCAGGCCCAGGAACGCGGATGCGACTTGATCGTTATGGCCTCGCACGGACGTTCCGACGTGGCGCAGTTCTTCCTCGGACGTAGCGTCGCCGAGCAAGTTGCTCGCGACTCCAGGATTCCGACGATCATTGCGCGGCTCTACGGTCCACGCCGGACGACGCGGCCTATCGATCGGTTTAAGACCGTTCTATTCGTCACGGATCTGGCGGAAGATTCGAAGCAAATCCTTCCCGTGGCCGTTTCTATCGCCCGCAAGACCAAAGCTAAGTTGGAAACTCTCTGTGTCTTCAATGAGGGCGACGAAGAGCCCGCCGATGGTGGTCAGGCAACTGTGGATAAATTCTTCGCCGAAGTAAACGCCACCGATTCGCTCGGAGAGTTTCGCAGACTACACGGTGGGGTCGGAGAAGAAGTCGTCGAATACGCCGGCCGGCACAGGGCTGATCTCGTCGCCATCACCACCTCGCTCGGCTCGAGCGGTGATCCAAACCTGACGGACACGGCTGAGTTCATTATTCGCAATGCGCCGTGTCCGGTGTTGTGCGTGCGACCGTGAGGAATTAGGGTGTGGGATGTAGGGTTTTGGGTATTGCGATATTGGGGTTCGTCCATCGAGTCCAGGTTGTCCACCAAGTCCGCGTTATGTCCTAAACACGAAAGGAATCCATGAGCACGACATTTGCAAAAAGCGAGACATTATTAAGCGTGGCGTTCGCGCCACTTGATTTGGTTCGGCAAGTTGGTTTGGTAATCGGGTTTAGTCTATTGACTGCTCTCTCCGCGCAAGTGGTGATTCCGATCGGGCCAGTTCCGATTACTGGACAAACGTTCGCAGTTCTGCTCACGGGCGCGCTGCTGGGATCGCGTCTCGGCGCCCTGGCGATGATTGCCTATTTGATCGAAGGAGCAAGTGGTCTGCCGTTCTTCCAACAAGGACACTTCGGACTTATTTATTTGATGGGTCCCACTGGTGGTTACCTGATCGCTTTTCCGGCCGCGGCGTTTATTACCGGCGCGTTTGCTGAGCACGGATGGGATCGTCGCTTCCTTACTGCGGCCGCCGCGATGGCTATAGGCTCTGCTGTCATCATGCTTAGTGGTTGGGCCTGGTTCTCGATCATTATGCGAACATCTCCGACGCTCGCGCTCTTCGATACCATAATAAAGTTCATTCCCGGCGACATCATCAAGATCGCGCTTGCTGCTGCCGCTCTGCCGTCGGGGTGGAAGCTGGTGGGCTCGCGAAGTAACTAATCGCTCCACACCTGAGCGCTCAGTACCGGTTTTTATGACCCGCTTTTTCAGCGGAGCCCTTGCTTACGGCGGGCTTCCGACTAAATCCAACTCCATGAATATCGCACCAGGAACAGGGTTCTGATAGTAAGGCTCTATCTCTTTGAATCCCAGCGACCGATAGAGCGCAATCGCATCGTACATTTTCGGGGGCAGCGTATCGAGCCGCATGTGCTCATAACCGATTTGTTTCGCGTTCCTGATTATTGCCTCGACCAAACCACGGCCAAGGCGCTTGCCGCGAAACTCAGGCCGTACGAACAGCCGTTTCACCTCGCAAACGCCTTCATCAATCTTTCTCAGCGCAATGCAACCCGCCAAGGCTTTGTTAACGAAGGCCAGCAGCAGTAGGCCATCGGGCGGCGCATAATCACCCGGCAGTTCGCTCAGTTCCTTTTCAAAGTTCTGAAAGCACAGATCGATTTCCAGCCAAGCTGCATATTCCCTGAACAGGGAACGCGCGCCCTTAATGTCATCGAGGGAGTGAGCACGAACAATTTCCGTCACTGAGAATTCGTTTCCAACGTTCATCTGCTTAGCGCCTCTGCGCGGCGTGAATTAATAATATCGATGCTACCGAGGCTGGGCAAACAAAAGAAAAGCCGCTCACGGATTTCTCGCAAGCGGCTTTCCGGTGAACTGTTTGGATTGACCCGTGGCTGTGACCGCTTCCGGAAAGAAGGCGTCACAGTGACTTTCCCAGGAAAAATCCGAAACAATCGCAGATTAATTCCTGAGGCTAGGTCTCAGCCACCTCACTGTGATTTGAACTCATATATTTTCGGATCACCTCCTTTCCAGTGTTGAGGTGATAATAAAAGAGAAGCACGAACTCGTCAACCGGATTTTTAGTGTCAGAAGCCCGACCGTAAGGGAGGGCTAGTCAATCCACCAGGGCCCTCCCTTAGGGTCGGGCTTCTGACACGCTTCGCGAAAATGCCGATTTGCCCGATGAGAAAACGCGCCACGGGTGTTCGATGCCGAAAAAGTAAGCGAGTTCGCGGTAGTCTTCGCAGTCATGAATCACGAAATCGGCGCGCTTCCCTTTTTCAAGCGAACCAATTTCATCGCCGCGTCCTAGTGAATAGGCAGCATTGATCGTTGAGGCGGTGATGGCTTCGGCCGGCGTCAGCTTCATCTGCGTGCAGGCGAGCGATAGAATCATCGGTATCGAAGGCGTCGGCGAAGAGCCGGGATTGAAGTCGGTGGCGAGCACCACCGCCAGTCCCGCGTCGATCATTTCACGCGCCGCCGGGTAATGCTTCGAACCTAGCGCATAAACTGAACCCGGTAACAAGACTGGCTGCACACCGGCGACTTTTAAGGCCGCAATTCCCGTCGGATCGGTATGTTCAAGATGATCGGCGGTCGCGGTATTCAATTCCGCCGCTAATTTTGCGCCGCCGGAAAGCGTGAGCTGATCGGCATGCATGCGCAAGCCGAGTCCGAGACATCGCGCGGCGGAAAGGATTTGCCAGGCTTCATCGGTCGTGAACACGTCCTGTTCACAGAATACATCGCAGTACTCTGCCAGCCGTTCTTCCGCAACGCGAGGCAGCATCTCGTTTATGATCAAATTAACGTAAGTCGCCCGCCGTGATTTGTATTCAGAAGGAATATCGTGAGCGCCGAGAAACGTCGGGACATAACGGAGCTGCGTTTCATCGTTCAGTTGTTTGATCGCATGGAGAATCTTAAGTTCGTCTTCGATTGTCAGGCCGTAGCCGGACTTCGCTTCGATTGTCGTAGTGCCGCTGCGGAGAAACCATTCAGCATAATGCTTTCCAATCCTTACCAGATCGCTCAGCGATGCATTACGCGTCGCGCGAACGGTCGCTCGAATTCCGCCGCCTCGCGCGGCAATTTCTCGATAAGTCGCGCCCGTGGTCCGTTGTTCGAATTCATTGGCGCGAATGCCGGCAAAAACCGGATGCGTGTGCGCATCGACGAAACCCGGCATGACGACGCGACGTCCGGCGTCGATCACTTCGCAATCTTCGGGGATCAGACTTTCGATTTCGCGGCGTCGGCCGACGGTCTCTATTCGATCGCCGCAGAGGAGCAGCGCGCCGTCCTCGATGATTGAGAGTTGACGCAGGTCGCCGCCGGTGCGCGGACGCCTCGCCCCGGCGAGCGTCAACAGCTGGGAACAGTTGATAACGGCGAGAGTTTTCCTAATCGGCTTTCCTGGTGCGCCGGTCATGAGAGCGAGTATAGCGTGAGGCTAGTGTGCCAAGAAGTTGAAGGTAACTCCCTCTCCCACTGGAAGGAGTCTGTCGGAAAAATCTCTGTGATTCTCTGTGTCACCTCTGTGACACAGAGAAATGCTTTTTCCGATAACCTCCTCAAGGAGGGAATTAAGGATAAATTCTCAGCAAACTGTCGAGACGTTGACAGCAATCTGCTGGTTAAGTAGGGTTCGATTCTGCTAATTTACATTCTTCTCGTTAGGCATTGATCTAATCTCCGGGAGAAAATTCTTCCAACGTGCGAAAATTCTTTGTCACAGGTGGTGCGGGTTTTATTGGCTCGGCGTTCGTTCGGCTTTTGCTGGACGAGTTTCCTTCGTGCGAGGTTACAAACTTTGACGCGCTGACCTATGCGGGAAATCCTGACAACCTGGAAGGTCTCGATAGCCTTCGGCATTATTTCATCAAAGGTGATATCTGCGATGGCGACGCAGTTTTCGCCGCCCTCGCTGAAAACACCGACGCGATCATCAACTTTGCCGCTGAATCACACGTTGATAGAAGTATTGCGTCGGCGGATGAATTTCTCCGCACCAATATTTTGGGAACGCAGGTATTGCTCGATGTGGCGCGGGCGCGGGGGGTGAAACGCTTTCTCCAGGTCTCCACCGACGAAGTGATGGGAAGTTTGCCAGATGACGAGCGCGCTTTCTTCACTGAAGACTCGCCATTTCGTCCCAACAGCCCTTACGCCGCATCAAAGGCCGCGGCCGAACATCTGGTGCGCGCCGCCCATCACACGTTTGGACTTGATACGGTGATTACGCGTTGCGGAAACAACTATGGACCCCGACAATTTCCCGAAAAGTTTCTTCCACTCCTGCTCGCCAATGCCTTAAACGACGAACCAATTCCGGTTTACGGCGACGGCCTTAACGTCCGCGATTGGATTTATGTCGATGATCACTGTAGGGCGATCCTGCTGGCGCTGGAAAAAGGACGATCCGGCGCTACCTATAACATCGGGGCGCGAAATGAACGCCGCAACCTCGAGATTGCGAAATCCATTCTCGATCAACTTGGCAAGTCACACTCTTTAATTAAGTTCGTGAAAGATCGTCCGGGTCACGATCGCCGTTATGCAATCGATCCGACGCTGGTTGAGACGGAACTTGGATGGCGTCCGCGCGAATCGTGGGAAAGTGGTCTCCGAAAAATGATCAAGTGGTATCGAAGCCATACCGACTGGCTCGAGCGCGTGCGTAGCGGCGCTTACCGCGAATACTATGCACGGCAATATGGAGCAGAGGTGGGCGCGCCATGAAGATTTTAGTTACCGGCGCGGGCGGATTGGTGGGTCGGGCAATGGTTAAGGTTTGCGCCGACGCCGGCGACCAGATCGTTGGGCTGAATCATACGGATTTGGACGTTGCCGACGAGCAGAAGGTTAACGCAACTATTGAACGCGAACGGCCGGAGCTCGTCATCAATTGCGCTGCCTGGACGGATGTCGATGGTTGTGAATTGGATCCTCAACATGCCCAAGAGGCAAATGCTCGCGGCCCTGAATTCTTGGCATCTGCTTGTAGAAGCATTGACGCTCAGTTCATCACAATCTCGACTGACTACGTATTCGATGGTGAGAAGGACGGATTTTACACGCAACGCGATCAGCCGAATCCGCAAGGGGTCTATGCGCGTTCCAAGCTTGAAGGTGAGCGTCGTGCACAAACTGCGTGGGCACGAACCAGCGTGGTGCGGAGTGGATATATCTTCGGCCCGGCAGGAACAAACTTTCTGAGCACCATGCTGGCCCGCGCGCGTAGAGGTGAACACCTGCGAGTAATCAATGATTCATTTGGCACGCCCACCTATGCGCGCGATCTTGCCAGACAACTTTATCGACTGGGCCAGTTAGATCTTCCCGGGATTTATCACGTGGTGAATGCAGGCGACGGCGCCAGCTTCGAAGATTTCGCCCGCGCCGCGATCGAGATTGCCGGATTAAATGATCAGCTTCTGGAAGGTGTAAGCCTCAAAACACTCAACCGACCGGCGCCTCGTCCGCGAAACTCCCGACTGCGCTGTCTGCTTTCTGAGGCATTAGGGCTTGAACCTTTGCCTTTCTGGAGGGACGCGCTGGCCGATTTTGTGAGCACGCAGACCCAAGAAGAAAGTACTAGTCGCCTTGCTTTCACTCCCTCTCCCTTTGGGAGAGGGCTGGGGTGAGGGCATGGCTGAGAACAGGGGCGAAAAACTCTCTCTCTTTGTTTCTCCCGTCGGCTGCGGTAAGGAGGAGACTATGGGTCGGTTGCGTTCGGTCGCTAAGCCCTCACCCCGACCCTCTCCCAACGGGAGAGGGAGTTATATACAAATTCTCGCCACCCTAGATTTTGACTTGCCTCGCAGCGTGTGTCTGGTATCATGGTCACCTTGCGCGGTGCCTCAGAGATAAAGAAGGCTCGAAAACTATGACTCAAGATGAACGTTTGATTCCGGCGCGTGCCGGACGAGAGTTGGATCGCTCCCTGGCTGACTTTGCCACCGCAAAGCCTTACGACCGTTATGGCGCAACCGCAGTTGAGACCAGTCTGCGCGATTACCTGTTCGTAATTCTAAAGCGCAAGTGGCTGATTCTGGGCGTAGTGCTGGTCATTACCTCGATGGCCGCAGTCCAGCAGTACCGCCAGCCTTCGATCTACGATGGCATAGCGCAACTTAAGATTGAAGAAAAACCACCGAACATCCTTTCGTCCAGCCAGCTTGTAATAGTCCAAAGAGATCCGAACTTTTGGGGCACGCAAATAAAAATGCTGCAGAATGCTCAACTCGCCCGTCAGGTTATTTTGACGCTCGATTTGCAGCACAATCCAAACTTTCTTGGCGGCCGGGCAAATGGTGGCCTTTTCAATTCCCTAAAGTATTTATTTTCCCGAACCAAGAACGCGCCTTCGCCTGCTCCCGCTACTGGTTCAAGCGAAACAACCATGAGCGAAGATGAATTGAAAAATAAGATAAGTAATCTTACTCCCGAGGAACTGGTCCGGCTTGAGCCTTACGAGGATGCGATTATCGCCAACGAAGATGTTGGGATTGTAGAAAAAACGAATTTAGTGACGATTACATATCATCACAACGATCCGGCGTTGGCCCAGAAGGTCGCCAACACTCTAGTGGATGTATTCGCTAACAACAATCTGGAACGTTTGGAGTCAGGTACCAAGAAGTCAGCAGAACAATTGGCCAACCAGATTGCGACCTACGAGCGTAAAGTGAAGGAAGAACGAGATGCTCGCGTGGCCTATGCCAAGCAATACAACCTGCCGTTGACTCCGACTGAGAATAACGTGGCAGCTCAAAGCGAGCAGGCTTATAACAAACAGTTACACGACGCGGAGAACGAACGACGGAAGTTAAAAGCCGATTATGAAGAAGCAAAGGGGGCCGCCGATCTCATTTCGAATCCCGAAGTGCAGAAGAATGAGTCGGTGATGAAAATCCGCGATAAGCTGACCGAACTCCAGTCACAGCGGGCCGCTCTGCTTCAGACCTACACCACGGAATGGCCCGATGTGAAAAAGCTCGACGCGCAAATTAAGCCTCTCGAGCAGGCGCTCGAGGCTGCTAAGCGCCAAATCCTGGCATCGATGGAGTCGCGTTATAAAGCTGCGGAAGCCACTGAAAAGAGCCTCGCGCAAGCTTATTCTCAGGCACATGGCGTGTCGACAGCGCAAATCCAGCATGAGTTGGAATTGGCTGCCATGACACAGAATCTCACCAGTGACGAGCAGTACTTGAACACTTTGAACCAAAAGGAACGCGAGCTGAAAGCAACCGGCACCGATAAAGGGACCAACGTTTCGGTGGTCAGCTACAGCCGGCTGCCGCATGAGCCGGTTGGGCCTCAGCGCACGCGCAACATCCTTGTAGCCTTGGCGCTGGCCTTCCTCGCGGGCATCGGCCTGGCGTTCTTGCTTGATTTTCTTGATGACACGGTCAAGTCGCTCGACGATGTCGATCGCTACATTCACTTGCCCACGCTCGCTTTAATTCCAGCAGCGCGGTCAGAAAAGCGCTTGCGCGAAGGAGACGCTCCGGCCGCTGGCGCGAGCACGGCCCTGGCAATGGTGGAGGATGTACGATCTCATGTGGCCGAGTCGTACCGCCATTTGCGTACGTCATTGTTGCTCTCTTCAGCGGGCCAGGCCCCCAAAACTATTCTGGTAACTTCCAGCCAGCCGTCTGAGGGCAAGACGACTACAGCAATTAATACGGCATTCATGTTGGCCCAAACCGGCGCCGAGGTGCTAATCATCGACTGCGACTTGCGTCGTCCGCGACTCCACTCGAATTTTAATATCTCGAATGTGCGCGGCTTGACCAACCATCTTTCCGGTGAATTGCCGCTCGATGAAGTTATTCAGCCTTTCGATAAGCAGCCTAACTTAAAGCTGCTTCCTTCAGGACCGATACCACCGAACCCCGCCGAACTGCTAGGCTCCGAACAGATGCGCCAGCTATTGACTTCGCTGGGCGAGAGATTTGCGCACATCATCGTGGACTCGCCACCGGCCGTTTCCTTCACCGATGCCTCCATCCTTTCGACCTTTGTCGATGGAGTTATTTTGGTGATTCACAGTGGCCGCAGCTCGCG
Source organism: Acidobacteriota bacterium (assembly GCA_003222845.1). Taxonomy (GTDB): domain Bacteria; phylum Acidobacteriota; class Blastocatellia; order Pyrinomonadales; family Pyrinomonadaceae; genus UBA11740. Next base: position 9,288 of record QHXG01000058.1, read on the forward strand.
TGCGGTTGTGCGCCGCGCCAAGCAGCAGTTGCTTGATGTGGGGGCCCACATCTTCGGCATCGTTCTGAACAACGTGAAGCTCGACACGCACGGATATTATTACGGTGGATATTACGGCCGGTACTACTACAAGTACGGCTATTACTATAGCGATTACAGCGACGACGACAGTAAGAAAACTCAAGCCGCTTCGGGCTGATCGATGCCGGAGTTCCCTCTCCCAGTGCTAAAACAAAGGAGAGGGACTTTTCTCCGATCACTTCCTATCAATGCCAGGACAATTCTGCGTAATCGCGCCGGACGTTAAGCTCGGCCGCGACGTTACTATTTACAACTTCGTAAATCTCTATGGCTGCGAGATTGGTGACGGCTCGAGGATTGGATCGTTCGTCGAGATTCAGAAGGGCACCCGCGTGGGACGAAACTGCAAAATTTCGAGCCACACGTTTATTTGTGAGGGCGTAACTATCGAAGACGAAGTCTTCGTCGGCCATAACGTAACCTTCATCAACGACAAGTATCCGCGGGCGACCAGCGTGAATGGCTCGCTGCAGACAGAGGCAGACTGGAAAGTTGTGCCAACCGTCGTAAAGAGAGGCGCGAGCGTTGGCAGCGGAGCGACAGTGCTTTGTGGCGTGACGATTGGTGAGCAGGCGATTGTCGGCGCGGGCGCGGTCGTGACGGCAGATGTCTCCCCGGGGGCAACTGTCGCCGGAAATCCCGCGCGGGCGATTGCGGATTGAACTTTACTCTTAGATTATCGGTTTCGCAGCTAGTAAAGTCTTTTCTCTATAGGGGTCGTGTCAGAACCGCGAGCGGTAGCGACCGGATCCTACGCGCCAACTCAGCATAAACACGTATTTCGTTAGTTACTGTTTGATCCGGTCGCTACCGCTCGCGGTTCTGACACGATTCGTGGCGACTCTCACATTTGATTACACCAGAATTCATTAGTATCGAATAAGCTTCTTTCACTTTTGTTAATTGATCGTTATCCTTTTGGGTCTTATGAGCGCGACTACGATTGGAGTTATTGGCTGCGGCTATTGGGGGCCGAACCTGCTGCGGAACTTCGCGGAGAATGAAACAGCGGAACTGCGTTGGATCTGTGACCTGGACGAAACGCGTCTGACAGCGATGGCGCGGCGTTATCCCTCGGTGCGGAGCACGGGAGATTACCGAAGGCTTCTCGCCGATCCGGATCTCGAGGCGCTCGCGGTCGTCACCCCGGTAGCCACGCATTTTCAAATCGCGAAGGAAGCGCTGCTCGCCGGCAAACACGTGCTGGTGGAAAAGCCGCTTACCACCACTGTCTGCGAAGCCGAAGAACTAATCGACCTGGCGGAACGCAATGGCCGAACGTTGATGGTCGATCACACGTTTGTTTACACCGGGGCCGTGCGCAAGATGAAGGAGATCGTCGACAGCGGCGACCTGGGCGAGTTGCTTTACTTCGATTCCGTGCGCATCAACCTGGGCCTATTTCAGCGCGATATCAACGTGCTGTGGGATCTGGCGCCGCACGATCTTTCAATCATGGATCATTTGATCGAACGGCACCCGGATGCTGTCAGCGCGCTCGGCAGTTGTCACATCGAGCGAGGGATCGAAAACATCGCTTATCTGATGTTGCACTTTTCGGACGATTTCATCGCTCACTTTCATTTTAACTGGCTGGCGCCGGCAAAGATCCGCCGCACATTAATCGCCGGCACTCGCAAGATGATCCTTTACGATGACATAGAACCGACGGAGAAGGTACGCGTCTATGACAAGGGCGTCACGACAAACCGCGTCAGCGACCGCGAAGCCGATTATCAAACGCTGGTAAGCTATCGCACTGGCGATGTGTGGGCGCCGAAACTTGATGCAACCGAGGCGTTGCATTATGTGGTGGCAGAGTTTCTGGATTCGGTTCGTACGTCGCGGCGGCCGCTGACAGACGGCGCTGCGGGCCTGCGCGTGGTCCGTTTGCTGGAAGCCGCGCAACGGTCGATCAAGAACGGCGGTCAGAGAATCCCGCTGACTTCTCTCTCCCTTTGGGAGAGGGAGTAAAACATGAAGGAAACATTCCCTTACAAACGAATAACTGTGACCGGAGGCGCGGGCTTTCTCGGGCGGTTCGTCACCGAGAAGCTAAAGCATTATGACGGCCTCGAGGTCTTCGTGCCGCGCAGCCGCGACTATAACTTGATTGAAAAGGCCGATATTCTGCGAATGTTCGACGACTCGCGGCCTGAATTAATCATTCATCTGGCGGCTGTAGTGGGCGGCATCGGTCACAATCAGAAGAATCCGGGACGGTTTTTCTACGACAACCTAATGCTGGGAGCTCAGCTTATGGAACACGCTCGGCTGCGTGGGGTGAAGAAATTCGTCGCGGTCGGCACTGTCTGCGCTTACCCTAAATTCACCCCGGTGCCTTTCAAAGAAGACGATCTTTGGAAAGGTTATCCCGAAGAGACGAATGCTCCTTACGGACTGGCGAAAAAGATGATGCTGGTACAGTCTCAAGCTTATCGGCAACAGTACGGCTTCAATTCAATCTTTCTTTTGCCGGCGAATCTTTATGGTCCAGGAGACAAGTTTGATGCGGAAACTTCGCACGTCATTCCGGCGTTGATTCGTAAGTGTCTTGAGGCGCGCCATAAAGGTTCCCAGTTTATCGACGTGTGGGGTTCCGGCAAGGCTTCGCGCGAATTTCTCTATGTCGAGGATTGTGCGGAAGGAATCGTGAAAGCGGCAGCTCTTTATAATGAAAGCGACCCGGTGAACCTTGGCAACGGCCGCGAAGTTACCATCAAAGATCTTATTGAAACAATCGCGCGGCAGACAAATTTTCACGGCGAAATAAGATGGGATACGGGCAGGCCGGACGGACAGCCGCGTCGTCAGCTCGACCCTGCGCGCGCGTTTGAAAGGTTCGGCTTTCGAGCGCAGACTCCTCTTGAGGACGGGCTGCGGCGAACAATTAATTGGTACGAGGAGAATTTTGAATCTGGCGCCGCCAGTTATTCTTGATGTAGCTTAACTGCCGTCATGCAACCCGCCGTTTGACCACCACCGAAACCTGGGCGCCGGCATGTCCTAGCATCTCGATGAGGCTATCAACGCTAAAGAGTTGGATCTTACCTCTTAGGAGATCGCTAACACGCGGCTGAGTCACTCCCAACAATTTCGCCGCCTGCGCCCGAGTAAGACCGCGATCCTCGATCAACTCACTCAAGTTGATCATCAGGTCCGCGCGAATGCGAAGGTTCTCGGCTTCATCGTCTGAGAATCCAAGGTCGCGAAAAACATTGCCGGAAGATTGTTCAAGTCGCATGACAGTCACTTCCTCTCGGTTCTGCTTCGGGTTCGTAGCAATTCAGAGTACCGTCGTCGCGCCAATTGAATATCCCGATGAAGGGTTTTTTGAGTCCGCTTAGTGAACGCGTGCAGTACGTAGATAGCTTCAGTAAAATTTGCGATATAGAATACACGATACTCTTGAGCCGTATGAACTCGTATTTCGACAACTCCCGATCCGACCGAGGGCATCGGCTTCCAGTCGGTGGGCGAACCGCCACGTTGGACTTTCCGGAGCTGAAATCCTGCTTCTTGGCGCGCATCGTCTGGAGATTCACGCAATTCGTCAAGCGAAGAGCCAAGCCAGACCAGAGGTTTGTCTGCCATTCCGGGAGTATGTGAGAATTTGGGAAGGTGTGCAAGGCTTGAATGATTAGCTGATACGTTTTGTAATGGACGAGCAGATGATTACTAAGAAATCGCTTCGGGTCGAACGAGAATTCGGTCTCGTGGTCGGCGGCGTTCTGATTTTGCTGAGTGCCTGGTGGCTCTATCGCGGAAAGTTTACGAGCTTGGCGCATGTTGCTCTGCCCGTTGGCGTGGTGCTTGTCATTCTGGCCGTGCTGCTTCCACGGGCTCTGGTTCTGCCAAACAAAGCATGGATGGCACTGGCGGAAGCTCTCTCGTTCGTGACGACCCGAATCGTTCTGGCTTTCGTCTTTTTCTTCGTAGTTACGCCTATCGGTTTTATCAAACGCTTGTTCGGCTGGGATCCGCTGCATCGTCGCGCTGACCCAAGCGATTCTTATTGGCAGCCTTACTCAGAGCGGCAGAGAAATCCACGCCATTATGAGAAAATGTTTTAGGAGTTACGCATGTCGAAAGCACAAGTAGTAAGCGAACTCTGGGAGTTCATGAAACAGAACAAGAAGTTTTGGCTGGCGCCGATCATTATCACGCTTGTGCTTTTTGGTGTCTTGCTGGTGCTGGCAAAGAGTTCAGCGCTGGCGCCTTTCATCTACACAATCTTCTAGCGTTCTCATCAGTGTCAACAATTCTCGGCATTTCTGCGTTTTATCATGATTCGGCCGCCTGCCTCGTCGTCGACGGGGAGATTATCGCCGCCGCCCAGGAAGAGCGCTTCACCCGTATTAAGCACGATCACAATTTTCCGCTTCACGCAGCTCGTTACTGTCTCAAAGAGGCCGGCATCACCGCGGCTCAACTGGACCATGTCGGCTTTTACGATAAGCCACTGCTGAAATTCGATCGGCTGCTGGAAACTTATCTCGACTACGCGCCTTCGGGATTCAGTTCTTTCCTGAAAGCGATGCCGTTGTGGATGAAAGAAAAGCTGTGGATGCCGGATCTCATCCGCACTGAGCTCGCAAAAGCAAACGGCATCGATGATGAAAGACGCGCCAAGAAAGCAGGTAAGAAGTTTGGGTGGAAACTGCTGTTCGGAGATCATCACGAGAGTCACGCGGCCAGCGCGTTTTATCCCTCGCCTTTCGAGGAAGCGGCAATTCTGACGATCGACGGTGTCGGCGAATGGGCGACGAGTTCAATTGGAATAGGCCGCGGCAACGAAATAACTTTGCTGAAGGAATTGCGTTTTCCCGACAGTTTGGGATTGCTCTACAGCGCGTTTACTTACTACACCGGATTCAAAGTCAATAGTGGCGAATACAAAGTCATGGGTTTGGCGCCGTACGGTGAACCGAAATACGTCTCGCTGATTAAGGATAACCTGGCCGAGGTGCGCGAAGATGGCAGCATTCGCATGAACCACGAGTACTTCAGCTACTCGCAAGGCCTACGGATGACTAATGGCGCCTTCGACCGTCTCTTCAAAGGTCGCCCACGCAAGCCGGAATCAAAAGTAACGCAACGTGAGATGGATCTGGCGCGCAGCATACAGGCAATCACAGAGGAAGTCATGCTCAAGATGGTCCAGCATGTTCACAAGGAAACGAACATGAAGCGGCTGTGCATGGCCGGCGGCGTGGCGCTGAACTGCGTCGCTAACGGCCGCATCATGCGCGAAGGACCGTTCGAAGATATTTGGATTCAACCGGCGGCCGGTGACGCCGGCGGAGCGTTGGGCATTGCTCTGGCAGTCTGGCATCGTTATCTCGGCAATCCGCGAGTGAGTCCGGAAAAAGCAGGGACCTGGCGGTCAGCACGCCATCAAAGCACCAGCGATTTGCCACCTTACGCCGATGGAATGAAGGGAGCTTATCTCGGGCCGCAATACTCGGTAGAAGAGATTGAACAATTCCTACAGACGAGAAATCTACCTTACACGAAATACTCGCGCGTACAATTGCCGGAAGTAGTCGCGGAACTCCTGGCTGAGGGAAAGATTATCGGTTTGCATCAGGGGCGGATGGAGTTTGGCCCGCGCGCGCTGGGAGCGCGCAGTATCATCGGCGATCCTCGCTCACCTTCAATGCAATCGATCATGAATCTCAAGATCAAGTATCGCGAAAGCTTTCGGCCTTTCGCGCCCAGCATCCTCAGAGAGCAGGTCGCCGAGTGGTTTGAGTTGGCCGAGGACAGCCCCTATATGATGCTGGTGGGCGATGTTGCCGAGGGCCATCGCCGCAGAATCACCGCCGACGAAGAGAAGCTTTGGGGAATAGATAAATTGAATGTGAAGCGATCGGATATCCCGGCCGTCACTCATGTCGATTATTCCGCGCGCATTCAAACGGTTCGTCGCGAAATTAATCCGGTCTATTGGGAGATCATCGACGCCTTTCATCGCAGGACCGGCTGTCCGCTCATCGTGAACACTAGCTTTAACGTTCGCGGCGAGCCCATTGTCTGCACGCCCGAAGACAGCCACCGGTGCTTTATGCGAACCGAGATGGATTATCTGGTCCTGGAAACTTGCGTGTTGGACAAAAAGGATCAGCCTAAGTTCTCAGAGAAATCAGATTGGCGCTCGGAGTTTAGGCCCGACTAATTCGTCCAACACTTCTTTTCTTTGGTTCAAGCTCCAGACCATCACCTCGCCCGACATTTCTTTTCGAAGCTACAAGGGCACACGAATCCTTAAGCCGAGTTTTTCGGGCTCGTTGCGTAATGCATGAGCGTCGTTAGCCAGTGCACTCCCAAAATGCTAGCATTATGGCAGACCACGAGCAGGTCGGAATGCGGAGTTGGAGTCTCTCAGCAGTCCGCCGGAACTATGGCGCAAACCAACGCCACTCGACTGTCTCAACGGTCGACGCGATCCCCCAGTACCCCCCATGCGAGCGGTAATGGTTGCCGCAGGATGGCAACCATGCGAAAAGAGGAATTGTTTTGGCAGACCGTTCAGCCAGGATTGCGAGACGTTCCAGCCTCGCCATTGTCTTAGGTGTTCTTGCAGTCGTAGCTGCATGCTGGTTAGCGTCAATCGGAACGTCAGAAGCGAGTAAAGACGCTAAGCCTCAGATTGATCGCCAGATTACTTCACCTATTCAAGCAACGAACGGCAAGATTTATTTCGACAGCGACCGCGACGGTCACGCGCAGATTTATTCGATTAATCCTGATGGCTCAAACCAGACTAGAATTAGTAATAACACGTGTGTCGACGCCGATCCGGCTCTGGTGGAGGCGTTAATTTTATTCGTCGGCAACTGCAGCGGCAAATTTCAGATATACACGATGTACCAGGATGGCACGAACGGATTCCTCGTCAGCGACAACAGTG